>JANXPQ010000341.1 GCA_025357235.1 Betaproteobacteria bacterium | reverse complement strand
GCATCTGCCGCCCCTGCATGATCCCTTCGTCGATCTGGTGCCGCCGCAGGGCATACGCCTGACGCCCGACCATTACGCCTATCTGAAGATCTCCGAAGGCTGCAATCACCGCTGCACGTTTTGCATCATTCCCTCGATGCGCGGCGATCTCGTCAGCCGGCCGATTGGCGAAGTCATGCAGGAAGCCGAAAATCTGGTGAAGGCCGGCGTCAGGGAATTGCTGGTGATCTCGCAGGACACCAGCGCCTATGGCGTGGACATCAAATATCGCACCGGCTTCTGGGGCGGAAGGCCGTTGAAAACCCGCATGACCGAACTGGCGCAGGCGCTCGGAGAGCTCGGCGTCTGGGTGCGCCTGCACTACGTCTACCCTTACCCGCACGTCGACGAAGTCCTGCCGCTGATGGCGGACGGCAAGATCCTGCCCTATCTCGATGTGCCGTTCCAGCATGCCAGCCCGCGCATTCTCAAGTTGATGAAGCGCCCGGCGAACGCGCAGAACAACCTGGAGCGCATTCGCGCCTGGCGCGAAATCTGTCCCGATCTCACCATCCGCAGCACGTTCATCGCCGGTTTCCCGGGAGAAACCGAAGCCGAATTCTCCGCGCTGCTGGAATTTCTCGAGGAAGCCCAGCTCGATCGCGTCGGTTGCTTTGCCTATTCGCCGGTAGAAGGCGCATCGGCCAATGCGCTGCCTGATGCGCTGCCGGACGAGGTTCGTGAAGAACGTCGCGCCCGCTTCATGGCGGTGCAGGAAAAAATCAGTGCGCAGCGCCTGATGCGCAAAGTCGGCAGGACACTGACCGTACTGGTGGACGAAGCCGGCGGGAATCAGGCCACCGGCCGCTCCAGCGCCGATGCGCCCGAAATCGACGGCGTCGTGCATATCCGCAAAGCGGGAAACACCAAGGTCGGAGACTTCGTCGAAGTACGCATCACCCGCGCGGACACACACGACCTGCACGGCGAACTGGTGTCCTGATCCATGCTGGAGCGGCTGAAGACCTGGGCCGCCGCCTTCAAGCGGGAAGCGCTCGTCCTCTGGTTCGCGTCACGGGATCCGCGCGCGCCGTGGTATGCAAAATGGCTGGCGGTACTCATCGTCGCCTACGCATTGTCGCCCATCGACCTGATACCGGATTTCATCCCGGTCATCGGCTACCTCGACGATCTCATTCTGCTTCCAGGCGCAATCTGGCTGGTGTTGAAGCTGATGCCCCGTCAGGTTCTGCTGGACTCACGCGCCAGAGCACAGGCCTGGCTCGAGGCGCATCGGCCGAAACCGCGCAACTGGGTCGCGGCAGCGGCCATCCTGATGCTGTGGATCGTGGCCTCGTGGGCGATCTGGGCCTGGCTGATCCGCCCGCGCTTTTTTTTAAATGAGCCAGAACAAATCGGGCGGAAATACGTTCACCACAGAGGCACAGAGGACACAGAGAAAAACATGCGGCGACGAAGGGACGCAAACTCATCGTCCTCGTACATTGACCGAGTAGCCGCCTTCACGTGACCGCGGAACATCGCGACATATCCTCGTATCGACCGTTCCGCTTTACTCTGTGCCCTCTGTGCCCTCTGTGCCTCTGTGGTCAATTGCCTGATCTGAGTCAAGCCGTGGCACCGGCAATCTGCCGGTAGAAATCCAGTACGTCGGCCGCATCGCGCGTGCGGCGCATCGGCGGCAGGCTGCGCCAGATGCGTTTCCCGTAATGTTTCGTGATGAGCCGGGGATCGCAGATCATCAGCACGCCGCGATCGTTCTCGTCGCGGATCAGTCGGCCCGCGCCCTGCTTCAGCGTGATCACCGCCTGCGGCAACTGGTACTCCATGAAGGCGTTGCGGCCCTCGGCGTTGATCGTCTCGATGCGCGCCGCCAGCACCGGATCGTCCGGCGGCGCAAACGGCAGGCGGTCGATGATCACCAGCGACAACGCTTCGCCGCGCACATCCACGCCCTCCCAGAAAGACTGGCTGCCCAGCAGCACGGCGTTGCCCAGCTTGCGGAAGCGCTCCAGCAATTCCGTGCGCGAGCCCTCGCCCTGCATGAGCAGCGGATAATCCATGCCCATTTTCTTCATGCCCGTTTCCAACAGCTCGCGCGCTTCGCGCATCGCCCGCAAACTGGTGAACAGGAAGAACGTCCGTCCCTCGGCCGCTTCGATCACGGGCAGCGCCGCCTCGACCGCCTTGCGCGTATAGCCTTCCGAGTTCGGTTCCGGCAGCCCCTCGGGGACGTAGAGCAACGCCTGATGCTCATAGTCGAACGGGCTCTCCCAGAATGCGGTGGCAGCATCCGCGAGTCCCATCTCGCGCTGATAGTGCGAAAAATTGCCCTGCACCGACAGCGTCGCGGAAGTAAAGATCCACGCACGCGGATTGCCGCTGATCTGGCGACGGAAGATGTCGGCGATCGACAGCGGCGTCGCGTTCAGGTGCACGGAACCGCCGAATATCTCGATCCAGCGCACCCATGCCCTGTCCTCTTCCTCCTCCCAGCGGGCAAGGTCGCCGAGCAATTCCATGCCCCGCGTCCAGCAGTTCTGCAGCCCTTCCGAGCGATCGGCCTGGGACTCGAGCAGGGCGGTGAGATCGGTCAGCTTCGTCACGGCCAGATCCAACGCGGACACAAAAGCCGGATTATCCTGCGCAGCCGAATAGGGTTGCCGCCCGGATTCCTCGCGGAACTGCAGCCGCAGGTCGCGCGCCGATTTTTCCAGCGCGGCCGAAGCCTCCGGCAGCGCGGCATTGTCTTTCGCCGACGCCGCCGCCTCGATGCGCGTATCGCGGGCGAGTTCGACGAGCTGGCTGCTCGATACGCTCTCGCCGAAGAACAGGCTGGCGGTCTCGGGCAATTGGTGGGCTTCGTCGAAGATCATGGTGTTGCAGGCCGGCAGGAGTTCCGCCACGCCCTCATCACGCAGCACGACGTCGGCGAAGAACAGGTGATGGTTCACCACCACCACGTCGGCCTCCATCGCCTGCTTGCGCGCTTCCATGACGAAACAGTCCTTGTAGTTCGGGCAGTCGCCACCGAGGCAATTCTCGCGGGTCGAGGTCACCTGCGGCCACACGGTCGCGTCCTCGGGCACTTCGGCCAGCCCGCTGCGATCGCCGGTCTTGCTGGTCTTCGCATAGGATTCGATGCGCGCCAGGTAGACCACGTCGTCGCGGTTCAGGAAACGGCCGTCGTTCTTGGCGCGTTCCAGGTGGTAGTGGCAGACATAGTTGGCGCGGCCTTTGAGCAGGGCCACCGTAACGGGCGCCCGTAGTGCGTTGCGCACCATCGGGATGTCGCGGTTGTAGAGCTGGTCCTGCAGGGTCTTCGTGCCCGTGGAAACGATGACCTTGCCGCCTTTGGACAGGGCCGGGACCAGATAGGCAAAGGTTTTGCCGGTGCCGGTGCCGGCCTCGGCGATGAGCAATCCGTGGTTCTCGATCGCCCGGGCGACTGCCAGCGCCATTTCCAATTGCTGCGGGCGCAGACGGTAGCCGGGAATGGCGCCGGCGAGCGGGCCGGAATCGGCGAAGAAGTGCTGCAGGTCTGCGATCAAGATGGCCGCAATTTTAACGCGAGCCGTGTCTGCGCAGGCGGATGTCGGTATCCTTGTCGCCTTTGAAAAGCCCCCTCCAGGAGAATGCATGGCCACCCCAGGCAAGCGCCGGCGCGATCTCGACCCGGAACTCGAATTCCTCGTCGTCGACGATTTTCTGCGCGATCTGCTCGGCGCGCGCGCACTGAAGACCGCCTTCGAGCTTGGCCTGATTGATCATCTGCTCGAGCGCCACCCGGCAAGCCTGGAAGAGCTTGGCAAGATCGCCAAGGCGGACCCGGCCGGCACCGCCTTCCTGCTCGATATGCTGGGTGCCAACCTGGTCGTCGAAAAGAATGCCGGCGGCGGTTTCAGCCTGACCGCGCCGTTCAGAATCGCGATGCGCTATCGCGACCTGCTGGAAACGAAGCTCGATTTCTCCGGTTTCCTCGCCGCGGACTATCTGGAGCTGTTCACCGGCCTGGTGGCGGATCCGCCCGGCTTCATGCAGCGGGCCCGGCTCTTCAAATTGTTCGACTACAACCGCTGCCTGCAGCCGAGCGTGGAAAACTACGAACACACGCGCATCTGGATGCGGCTCACTACGACGCTTACGCGTTACGAAGCCCGCGGCTGCCTGCTGGCGCATGATTTCAGCGGCTATCGCAACATGCTCGACATCGGCGGCAACAGCGGCGAATTCGTGCTCCAGCTGTGCCGGAAAAACCCGGATCTGCAGGCCACCATCATGGATCTGCCGCTGGTATGCGACATCGGCCAGGAACATGTCCTGCCCGCTCACGAGCGCGAGCGCATCAAATTCATGAAGGCCGACGTGCGCAAGGCGGTCCCGCCCGCCGGCTTCGACCTGATCAGCTTCAAATCCATGCTGCACGACTGGCCGGAAAATGCCGCGAAGGCCTACATCGAAAGGGCCGCCCAGGCCCTCGAACCGGGCGGCACCCTGTTGATCTATGAACGCGCGCCGCTGCAGCTCAATGGCCAGATGCCGCCTTTTTCCATGCTCCCGACGCTGCTGTTCTTCCGCTCCTACCGCCCCCCGGCGGTGTACGAGCAGCAACTGGCAGCGCTGGGTTTTACCGACATTCAGACCCGGGAAGTCGCCCTGGAAGTGCCTTTTTTCGTGGTGACCGGCAAAAAACCCCGTAACTAGCCGTCCACGGCGTTTGATGGGGGCGTAGCCCGGCGGTAACCTCGAAGAATCATGGCGGCGATTCTCTCTGCGGAAAGGCCTGTGGCGCGCAAGCGCTTCGTGCACGACGAATACGTCGAGCTCACGATGCATTTCCGCTGCAACCTGAAATGCGTCCACTGCATGATCGAGGACACCATGGACTGGCTCAAACCCGAGTCCATGCAGAAGTTCGAAGAAATCCTCGCCTTCAATGTCGACAATGCGCGCTGGAAGGGCCTGATCTTCACCGGCTCCGAAATCACGCTGCGCAAAGACCTGCCGGAGCTGGCGCGCCGCGCACGCGAACACGGCTTCGAACACGTGCGCATCCAGACTCACGGCATGCGGCTGTCCAGCGAAAGCTACTGCCGCGAGCTGGTCGATGCCGGCATCGACGAATATTTCGTCAGTGTCACGGCCGCCGATGCGCAGACGCACGACGCCATAACGGAAGTGCCGGGATCGTTCGACAAGACATTGCGCGGCATGGAGAACCTCGATGCGTTCGACGGCGTATCCATGATGACCAATACCGTCGTCACCAAACTCAGCTATGCCCAACTGCCGGCGGTTGTCGAACGGCTTTCCCACCTGCACCGGCTGGTGCAGATGGAGTTCTGGAACTACCTGCCGATGCGCGAGACCGACGACAAGGATCTCATTGCATCGCATCTGGACGTACTCCCGGTAATGCGCGTGGCCATCAAGAAGGCCCGCGCCCTCGGCCGCAGCGTCGAGGTGAAGAATTTTCCCGAATGCCTGCTCGGCGAAGACCGTGACGCGCTGGACAATGACCAGCCGAAACTGATCATCGATCCCGCGTTCTGGCCGGAATTCATGCGCAACGGTTTTCACCAGTGCGTGCATCACGAGTATTGCGGCTCGAAAACCTGCCTGGGCCTCAACACGGCGTATGTGAAGAAATTCGGCTGGCACGCGGACGTTCTGGTCCCGTTTCCGAAAGCGCCATGATCCGCCCGCCCCGGGCGGGAACCCTCCCGCCATTCCCGTACTGAGCGAGCCGGTGCAGGATACGCGCGAGAAGCCTCCGTTGGCCGGCGTCAAGGCGGGCGCCTTCAGAGCCGCCATTACCGACGCGCGCATCGCGATCGACTTCGGCCAACCCGCCCCCGGCGCAGGCAATGTCGTCAACCTTTCCAATCGCGTCGTCCTCGACCCGGTCACCGTCATTCGCCTGATATCGGCGCTGCAGGTGTGCATGCGCGATCACGATTCGAAATGGGGGAACCTGCCTCGCACCGAATCCGTCGCACCGACGCGCTCTCACGCCGAACCGGAAGCTGCCGGCCGCAAGGCGGCGGACCTGTTCCGCGTGTTCGACAACCTCCATGTACCTTACATGTACGAGCGTTCCTTCCGCATGAGCGAACGGGCGCTCGCAGCCAACCGATTCCTGCTGTCGATGGGTCGCAAGTCGCTTCCGGGCGATTTTCGCCAGTCCGTACAGGACATCTGCGGCCGCATAGGCATGCCCGGCGCCTTGCGCGAACAGGTCGATGCGCATATCGACGGCGTGCGATCGCTGCACCTGGGCTTCGAGGGCGACGATCGCGTGCTGTTCAAGTGCTACCTCGAGTACGATCATTCGCCGCACGGCGCGGGCACCGTGCCGGGCGAACCGGTTTTGCTTCATCTTGCCTTCAAGTGGGACACCGGCGATCCGGATCACCATGTGACGAGCCGCTACCTCTGGTTCCGGTTGTTGTCCGAAGCGCAGATGCTGGAGCGCATGAAAAGCATTTACGGCGCGACGGACAATCCGTCGCTCGGCATTGCAGGCGAAGTGCTCGACGCGGTAACCGGGCGCGCCAATACCGAAGACCTGCAATATCTCGAAGTGCAGGAGGACGGCAACGAACGCAAGTCATTCGACTTGAATTTCTACGATGCGGGTCTCCTGGTAAAGGATCTGCAGCCGCAGCTCGCGCGGATGCGGGATCGGTTCGCCATTCGCCCGGGCCAGTTCCAGGCGCTATACGACCAGATCAAATCCAGACCGGCCGGCCATCTCGCGGGCGGCATCCACCGCAACGGCAAGGATTTTTTCAACGTGTACTATGGGGTACAGAAGCGCCGCGGATAATCCGCGTGCGACCGGGGCAGCCAAGCCATGGACCGATTCGAGTACGCGACCGGCAGCGACCGGTATTTCAACTACTGCCTGTGGCCGTACCAGCCCGTCGCGTCCACGGACGACAAGTTTCGCGGCATCAACGTGCTGTACCAGTCGTTCGAATCTGCCGGCATCGATGCGCGCGCCTACGATTTCGTCGAGGCCATCCGCGATGCGATCGGGCCGTTCCAGACCGTGTTCGGCATCAAGCAGCTCGGCGACCGCATGGGCTGGGAATTCTATTTCTACGACTATCAGCGCAAGGAACGCAAGGTGTCGATCAGCCGGGTGCTCGAGGCGATCCGGCCCTTCGCGCGTTGCGACATCCGTCCCAACGAAAACCTGCCCTACTTCATGTTCTCGATCGACGTGGACGATGCCCTGGTCACGGGCCGCCGCGATCTGGATGTCGTGCACATGTACATGGGCAACGTCGGCAGCAAGGTCTCCTCGGGCATCGCCTATGCACTGCGTCCGCTGACCACCACGCTGGAAAATTTCTACTTCTTCTTCGACGCCAAAACGCAGATGCTGGAGGCGGCCGACAAGATCTGCTGCTCCCCTTACGTGGATACGGCGAAAATCCATTTCGACCAGATCCTGTGGCCGCAGTTGCGCCAGTGCCGCACGATCTGCGTGGCCAACAAGCAGCACAACGACTGCGTGTATTTTTCCGAGATCAACGTCGATCAGTTGCTGTTTTTCCTCAAGGCGCTCGCCTATCCGCGCGACATCATCGCCTTCTTCGAGTCCAACCGCGCCAGTCTCGACCACCTGCTCTACGACGTGGGGATGGATTACCGGATCGAAGGATCCGAAGTCCATATCCTGAAGAGCGGCTACTACAACGTTTTCTGAGCGTGATGCCCGCGGCCGGCGCAACAGCATGAGCCATGTCGTCGCCGTTGCCGGCCCGCCCGGCGCCGGCAAATCCTCGCTGATCCAGGGACTCGCCCGCGCGATGGGCGATGCCTGCGTCATCCACATGGACAG
>JANXPQ010000321.1 GCA_025357235.1 Betaproteobacteria bacterium | reverse complement strand
TGCCAATGTCATCTGTTTCACAATGAAACCCTCCCGTTTGCGTCTCGTACTACGACCACGCAGCCGGAGACTTGTTCAGTGTTTCCTTAAGCGCAAGCACCTTGTCTTTGTAAGCGTCGCGCAACTCGCGCTTGAGCACCTTGCCGATCGCGCTACGCGGCAGCGATTCGACCAGTTCAATCGCGGCGAGCCGCTGCGTCTTGCCGAGCTGGCCGTTGGTCCACTCGAGCAGCGTCTTCGGCAGGTGCGGGTCCTTGCGTTTCGGCACGACGAAAGCGACCGGGGTTTCGCCCCAGCGCTCGGAGGGCACGCCGACGACCGCGGCTTCCGCCACGTCGGCATGGCCGCGCAGCACCGCTTCGAGATCGCTCGGATAGACGTTGAAGCCACCCGAGATGATCATGTCCTTCTTGCGGTCCATCAGGACAAGGAAACCGTCCTCGTCGAAACGGCCGATGTCGCCGGTGCGGATGAAACGCTTGCCCGCGGGGTCGTACCACTCGGCTTCCGCCGTTTTCGCCGGCTGGTTGTGATAGCCGGTCATGATGCCTTCGGAATGGCCGACGATTTCACCGGTGGAACCCGGCGGCAGCTCGCGTCCCTGGTCGTCGATCAGCCGGATGTCGTGCCCGGGCGCGGGACAACCGACGGTGTACAACTTGCCCGGGTGCAAAGTGGCTTCCAGCACGCAGGTGCCCCCACCTTCGGTCATGCCGTAGTACTCGATCAGGCGGCCCGGCCAGCGCTTCAGGATGTCGGCTTTCAGATAGGCTGCGAACGGCGCACTGGTGCAGAACTTCGCGCGAAAAGTCGACAAGTCATAACGGTCGAAATCCGGCAGCGCCATGATGCGCGAATACTGCACCGGCACCAGCATCGTCGTCGTGGCACGGCATTGCTGCGCCAGCTCCAGAAATTTCGTCGCATCGAATTTCGCCATCAGCACGACGGTGCCGCCCACCGCGAGTGTCGGCAGGAAGCTCACCAGCGTGGTGTTCGAGTAAAGCGGCGTCGACACGATCGTTATCGAGTCCGGCTTGTAGTCGTAGGCGAAAGCGCGCTGCCATTGCCGCCAGCGCATCAGATTCGATTGCTCGATGCCTTTCGGCGTGCCTGTCGTGCCGGACGAATAGATCAGGTTGAACGGTGCGTCGGATGCAGCCGCAACGGCAGCGGGTACGGTGCCGGCTGCGACCAGCCACTTCTGAAATGACTTCCCGGCGGCGGAATCATCCAGTGCAACCCATTGCGCGGCGATGCGATCGCGCACCGGCTCCAGTGCTTTTGCAACCGATGCATCGACGAACAATAGCGGCGCGGCGGCATCTTCGACCATGGTCGCGATGCTCACCGCGGTCGACGACGGCGCCAGCGGCGCCACGGCGAGGCCGGCGCGCAATGCGCCGATGAACACCGCGGCATAGTCGATCGAAGTCCCGGCACAGATCGCGATCGCCTGTTCTGGCTTCAGCCCGTCGCGCTGGAGCGACGCCGCGATGCGGTCCGCCAGCTCATCGAGCGCCCGATAATCGAGCGAACGCCCATCCTGCCTCAGGGCGATATGCCGTGGCCGCTGAACGGCGTGGATGCGGATCAGCTCCGGCAGCGTGCGAAAATCCTGCGCGAGTACTTCTTCTATGGTCATGCTTCTATTGTGGTGGCTTCGTCCATCGGGAATCGTGCCGGCTCGAACGATCCGCCGGTCTGCGCCTGTCGTTGGTAGTCGAGTCGATGCGGATGATATCCGGAAGGTCAAATGGCGGCCAGACGCCAGAGTGAAGTCACTTCGGCCGCTCGCGCGCGATGCAACGGATCGCTGGCATCCCACGCCTTGGGATGTTTTGGTTTGGCATCGATTCGGCCGACGACCTTCAGGCCGCCGCGCTCGATTGCAGCCAGCAGGTCAGCGCGCGAGCGCAAGCCCAGGTGCTCGGCAAAGTCGGACAAAATGAGCCAGCCCTCGCCGCCCGGCACGAGGTGAGCCGCCAGGCCGTTCAGGAACCCGAGCAGCATGCGGCCGTCTTCGTCGTACACGGCGGACTCAAGGGGAGAGCCGGGCCGCGCCGGCAGCCAGGGCGGGTTGCACACCACAAGGGACGCCCGGCCCTCGGGAAAGAGATCGGCGTGCACCACCTGCACCTGCCTGGTCACGCCCAGGCGCGCGAGGTTTTCACGCGCGCAGGTAAGCGCGCGCGGGTCTCGATCCGTCGCCACCACATGTTCGATGTGGCGACGCGCCAACACGGCGGCAAGCACGCCGGTGCCCGTGCCGATGTCGAAGGCCACGAACTCGGCCTGCCCGGTCACTGGCAACGGCGCCGTGGCGACCAGGCTTACATATTCCCCCCGTACCGGCGAGAACACGCCGTAGTGCGGATGAATGCGGTTGTTCGGCGCCTCCCCCAGCGCCGGAATCTCAACGCCCTTCTTACGCCACTCGTGCGCGCCGATCATTCCCAGCAATTCACGCAGGGACGCCACCGAGGGACCCGCAGCCGCGTCCGCCGGGCCCCAGGCTTCCGCGCAGGCTTGTCGCGCATCGGGGGCGCGGCGCAGCGCAATGCCATAGTCCGCATCGAAGGGAAGAAGAAGCAGGCCGAGAATGCGCGCCCGCTGCGACTGGGCCTGGCGATACTGGTGAAAGGTGTCGGCGGGGGATACCACCTGGGCGGCTTCCTTTGCTGTCTTTCTTTGCTTGCGGGCGGGCATCTTGTCGGCACGCCGCGCCATTGCCTGCAACAACTGCGTGGCGTTGTGAAAATCTCCGCGCCAGAGCAAGGCCGTGCCTTCACAGGCGAGCCGATAGGCGGCGTCAGCCGTGATGGTGTCGTCGGCCAGAATG
This sequence comes from Betaproteobacteria bacterium, assembly GCA_025357235.1. Classification (GTDB taxonomy): domain Bacteria; phylum Pseudomonadota; class Gammaproteobacteria; order Burkholderiales; family JACQAP01; genus JACQAP01. Next base: position 5,360 of record JANXPQ010000321.1, on the reverse strand, counting down.
ACCCGCCTGGGCGGCGGTGCACCCCGTTCCGAGCGCCAGAGCGCTGAACATTCTTCACCCGCCTCAGTCCAGTGGATGGTGGGCAGTGGGCTGTCGAAGGGTTCCGTACTTTCGCGGGGAGGTGAAATTGGCATCGGCCTGGCAAGACGCAAAGAGAAGTGACGTCGGCTTTTTTTACAGATCGGCGTAGCGGCCGGGTCATGCGCTCACTTCTGCATCCCGGTCGGATCAACTTGGGCCTCGCTAGTTTCCTCCATGCTCGACCCTGCACGCCAGACCTATCGATCAGTTTCTTGTCCTGGGTGGGGAGTCCACTGGAAGCGTTACGCGACTATTGCCAAGGCCCTTGTTTCTCGACCTGTTCCTTGATGGCGTTGACGTCCAGTTCTTCGATGTAGCGAATCAAGTTCTCCCATATCGTGCACGAGCACTGGCTGCATTGCGGGTGTGGTTGTGATGCGCAGGAATTTGACGACATCCTCGTCCTCGGGGTGCCACGTCTTGAATCGAATCTGCTCGAGCCGCAATCCCGAGGCCGCCGGAACAAGGGGAGCGTCATCGTTGAAGGCCCGTAGAGAGACAACGGTCTCGATCGGGCGATCCGCATTCGCGAGGCTCGTCTGTGCGCCCAGAAACACGAAACCTTCTTTCGTTGGCTGCGCAGACCGATAGAGCGATGCGTTAACGCGATAAAGATTTGGCAGTCCAGGACTTGCCGCAACCCGCGTTGCCCAAGTCGCTGGCCTCGGGTCGGCCGCGGCAGGTGCAATTGTCGAGGACCCGCCAACCAGTGCGAATACGCTTGCCAGGGCGAAGACGTTGAATTTGTATCGGGCTCCCTGGACAGCATGCTCGGAGTTCATTTGAATCTTCCGTTCGCTATCGAATGACTACCCGCACCGGCTTGTCGATGACGGTGGCGATCCTGGCCGCCATGTCCGAGGCATCGAGTCCCGAGCTTTGGGTACCGAGATCGATCTTTCCTGACCGATTCAGGCGCAAGCGCACTCGGTAGAAAACAAAATTGTGGGTTCGCCTCTCGAGAATTTCCACGTGATCCAAATCGGCGTATCTGGCAATCACCCGATGCCCACGCACCAGGGACTTCAGGCCTTCGTCGAACTCCAGAGGTGAACCATATGCCGACCACCAGACAAATCCGACCGCACTGGCCGCACAGAAAATCAGCGCAGAAACCCGAAACCAGTTTGGAAACCCGCCATCACCGCCAGGATCCCTGGCGATCCATACAGCGAAGAACAGCGCCGTCAGACCCAGCAACAAGGCCGAGATGAGGTACTGGATGCGGGGAATACTCAGGTACAAATGGCCGCGGTCGTTGGTCTCAAATGGCATACATGGAAAATCCAGGCACGGGGGGATGAGTGGACCTCAAGGCATCATCTGTGTGAAGCAACATCTTCAAGGTCATGCAAGAAGCAAAGATTGACCACGCCGCTTTTTATTTCCTGCTCGCACGCATGCGTGATTTCACGCCCGTGATGGCGCAGTGCCCGAAAAACACAGCCAACGCCCAACGCAAATGCGCTAACCGGCGCGCCTCATCGCTGCGCGGTCTGCCAATACCGAATGAGTACGCTCGAGGTCCTCGAGCGTCTGGGCGTGGAGATCGTCGAGGACCCGCCCCCGGTGGTCGGGCGTCTCGCCGAGATAGAAACCCGTGATCCGCGAGCGAGCCATGTTGGAGACGTAGGCCCTTTCCACCGCAACTATAGGCGTGAGCGGACATCAATCGCCGCCCAACGAAAATGATCCGCCGGCGCCGCAGGCGGTCGGCGCAAAACGCTGGTAGGGCAACATCGCGTGAACGTCGTCACGGGCTCAAGATACCCAGAGATGACGTGCAAGGGTCAGCGCGATCAGGGTCGCACCACCGGCAATGAACCAGCAAAGGCCTCTGAACAGAGCGGCACGGAAACGCCTCCAGACTTCCGAGTCCAATGGCTGGAAGAGTCTTGGGGGGCGAGCGTCGCGACCGAACACAAACAGAGCCACCGGCGCGAAGATGAACAGGAAAAGAAAGAGCAAAGAAATCGCGTCGCCCGCCAGGCCGGTCAGGAAGTGTGCCTCGTCAAGGAAAGAGCGGGCCGCCATTCCTGTCGCAGTCCAAACCCCCGCAATGGCGGCAGTGGCTGGGGAGGGTTTAACGCGCATTGCTTGCGCAACGAGAGTGTGGAAAAGGCATCGAGTGATAGTGCTCCTCCCATGCCTGTGCTGCAAGATCGCGGCATCGGGAATTTGCGGGCGTCATGCATGAAACAAAATCCATTTCCTCTTGAGAACGGGGTGAATAGGATTATTATCTACGGCTGCCATGATCCGTCGCGCCTTCTCATGATGAATTCTTGCATTCCTGTTTTCCGGTACGCCATCTTTGCGCCCGCCGCCCCCCCCGAGACGTCGTGGCACGAATCGACTCCGAAGCGAATCGCTCGCTGCAGGTTCCGGAAGTGAAGGACAAGCTCGCCACGCCGGCCATCGAATCCGGCAGAGCCACACCCGAAGAACGGACTACCACGCTGGACGACGAAATGGAACGAATCCGGATGCTGGTGAAGCTGGACGCGCCGAGGCCTGAATGAGCGCGCCGGAAAACACAGCGCCTGCGTCCATTGCGCCCGACAAGCGCGTCAAGCCGGAGCAGAAAGTGAAGTCGCGGCGAACACGCTTGATCCGCGTCGAAGTCACTGCGTGGACGATGATTTCCCTGGTCCTTGTCATCGCCGGCGTGTGGATGTTCATCCGCCTGCTGCCGGTCGTCCTGGTGCTCGTGGGGGCGCTGATGATAATCGGCACGCTCGGCCCGGCGGTGGAATGGCTGGTACAGCGCGGCATGCGCAGGGGCGCGGGTATCGCCATCGTCTTTACCTTGCTATTCGTGTCGACCGTGCTGATATTCGCACTCACCATTCCGGAGCTGCTGAACCAGGTGAGGAACCTGATCGACATGGAGCCGGCGCTGCGAGAGCGACTGGCGGAGTGGTTCGCCCGATCTGCGCTCACGGCGAGCCTCGCGGACGCGATGCGCCACGTAAAGTACGACGCGCTCATCAAGTCTTCCGCCACATCCATGCTGTCCTTTTTCACCCTCGTGGTGGAAGGCGTCGCCTACGGGGTCGGCGCGATTTTCCTCGCGCTGTACATGATGTTGGACCGCGACCGGCTGCGCGGAGCGCTGTTCGCGGTGGTGCCGCGCACGCACCATATCCGGCTATCGCGCATCCTGGTCAATCTGAATACCATCGTCGGCGGCTATATCCGCGGTCAGGCGATCACCTGCGCCCTGATGGCTGTGTTCATGTTCGTCCTGCTCGTCGCGTGCGGTATCCCGAACGCCCTGGTGATCGCAGTGTTCGGCGGCCTGGCCGACGTGCTGCCGTATATTGGCATCTTCATCACCATGGCCCCCGCGGTTGCGGCCGCGCTTCCGTTCGGGCTGGTCATCGTCCTGGTGGTTTTCGTGCTGATGCTCGCCTACGAAGAGTTCGAAGGCCGCGTGCTGGTACCCGTAATCTACGGGCGCGCGCTGCGACTGCCGTCGTCGGTGGTGCTCTTCTCCTTGATTGCGGGCGCCACGCTGTTCGGGATCATCGGTGCGCTGCTCGCGCTGCCGGTCGCGGCCGCGCTCCTGATGCTCATCGATGAGCTGCGCGTCGAACTGCCCGGCGAGACGGAGCAGGCCGAGGACACGGAGAATAGAAGAAAAGACGAGTCCGGCGAGCTCGAATACGCGCGCAGAACCGAAGGCATGCCGGCAGAAGAGGCGGCGGCCATCGCAGTCGAAATGGTGGGCGTCCGGAAAAAGACGGAAGACGAGCCGGCGGCTTGACGGTGGACTTTACGCGGGTCCGGCCCGTATCGAAGCCATGCAAGAAACAAGTCTTGATCCCGTTTGCGTTTGCCTGCTTCCGGGGAATGCTCAGCAGCGGCGCGATCGAGGGTCAGGCGACGACGCCACATCAAGGCACTTCGTGCCCCGCCCCTGCGGACCAGATCTCATGCCAGGTCGGCGCATCGAGGTGCACGTCCAGCGCCGCGACGGCCTCGCGCAGGACTTCGATTCGACTCGATCCCACAATCGGATGCGGTCCACATGGCAGACGCCTGAGCCAAGCGTAAACCACCGTCACCATCGACACGGACAGGCGGGTCGCCACCAGGGACAGGGTCGCGCGCACGCGCCGCGCTGCGTCATCTTCTCCCGTGAACACGCGTCCCCCGGCCAGAGGCGACCAGATCATCGGTGCCAGCCGCAACTGCTGCGCCTGATCGAACGTGCCGTCATGCAGGGGCGCCAGGTGCAGCGGCGAACACTCGACCTGATTCGTGACCAGCGGCGTGCGGCTGTGCAGGAGCGCAAACTGCGCCGGCGTAAAGTTCGATACGCCGAACGCGCCTACCTTGCCCGAGCGCTGCAGGCGCTGAAACGCCGCCGCCACCGCATCGGCATCCAGCAACGGGTCGGGACGATGGATGAGCAACAATTCCAGATGATCGGTAGTCAAGGCACGCAAAGACTGATCGACACTCGCCTCGATATGCATGGCCGACGTGTCGTAGGCCTTCAGACGATGCTGCGGACGCAGCGGACTGACCAGTTGAATGCCGCACTTGCTGACGAGCTGCATCATCCGCCGCAATGCCGGCTTGCGGGCCAGGGCCTCGCCGAACAAGGTCTCGACGCTATAGCCGCCGTAGATGTCCGCGTGGTCGAAGCTGGTGACGCCCAGATCGATGCAGGCCTCGATCCAGTCCAGCCGTTGCGCCGCCGACCAGCCCCAGGCCTGCATGCGCCAACAGCCGGCCACGATGGGAGAGAGTTTGAAGCTCGAAATGCTCAATTTGAAGAACTCGGCATGAAGTGATACTGCTCCTGTGACGTATGAGGTGCAAGATCGGCACGGGGAGGGTTCAGGGAACCAATGTCCAGATGACCGACCGCGAACACATCGATACCAGTCCGAAGTCTCTTCCCGTTGATCCTTCCCGCCAGTTGCTACCCGTCACCTTCGAAAACGAAGTTCCAGTGAAGGCTTACGTGAGCAACGCGAACATTAAGCGTAGCGGCCGGATCATGCGCTCACATCTATAACCCGGGTCATGCAAGAAGCAAGACCTGACTCCACTGATTTGACCCCACTGATTCCTCCGCGCGATTGTCATGTTGGTTTCACAGCCCTTAGGGAAACTCTGAATTACCCACTCGATTTCGTCATCGTAGCAGAGCACATGTGCTGTAATCGGCTATGGGTACGAGGAGGAGCGCAATGAAACAGATATCGATGTCGATGACGGGTTACTTCGACAAGGGCAAGAAGACCAAGCGTGAGCAATTTCTG
>JANXPQ010000319.1 GCA_025357235.1 Betaproteobacteria bacterium | reverse complement strand
GCGACTTTCCACGTGATCGCGCCAGTCCAGCGATACTTCCGAAAAGGCCGCCGCCACGAAATCCTCGAGGCTGACACTGTGTCCGGTGGCAATGACGTAATCGTCGGGGGTCCCGCCCTGCAACATCAGATGCATCGCTTCGACGTATTCGGGCGCCCAGCCCCAGTCGCGGATCACCTTTGTGTTGCCCAATGTTAGCTTCTCCTTTGATCCACCGGCGATGCGGCGTGCCGTCTCAACGATTTTCTTGGTGACAAAGCGCGAAGGCCGCAGCGAGGACTCGTGATTGAACAACACACCGGTGCATGCAAACAGTTCGTAAGCTTCCCGGTAGTTTGCGACCTGCCAGTGCGCGGCCGCTTTCGCAACGGCATACGGACTGCGCGGGCTGAACGGCGTGTTCTCATCGGCGGGCAGCCCCCGCGTATCGCCGAAGCACTCGCTTGATCCGGCGTTGTAGAAACGCATGGGGGTAGCCAGGAAGCGAATTGTTTCGAGCAGGTTAAGCGTTCCGACGGTAATGCTTTCCATGGTTTCCACGGGCTGCTCGAAGGACAGTCCGACCGAACTCTGGCCCGACAGGTTGTAGACCTCGCCGGGCTCGACTTTTTTGACGACGTGCAAAACACTGCGGAAATCGTTGGGAGCCATCGACCAGGTACGGACGCGCTCGCGAATACCGAGCCTGCGCAAGCCGTCGAAGGACGACATTTGCGCGTCGCGCGAAGTACCGTGGACCTCGTAGCCGAGCGCGAGCAGATGGCGCGCAAGGTAGCTGCCATCCTGACCGCCCACACCGCAGATCAACGCACGTTTCATTGCTGTTCCGGGCATAATTTTCGATAGACCGCCAGTGTTTCTCTGGCGCATTTGTCCCATGAAAATAAGGCCGATCGACGGCGTCCCCGCTCGCCGAGAGCTTTGCGCAACTCTTGCGACATAACCACCCGCTCTATGGAGATTCTCAATTGTTCCTGGTCGAGTGGATCGAACAATTCCGCTGCATCACCCACCACCTCCGGCAGGGAGCTGCTATTGCTGCAAATAACGGGACATCCTACCGACATTGCCTCCAGTGGAGGCAGCCCGAATCCCTCGTAGGCAGAAGGGTAGACGAATACGGCCG
>JANXPQ010000255.1 GCA_025357235.1 Betaproteobacteria bacterium | reverse complement strand
GATTGTGGGCGCGCCGCGTGCGCCGCGCCGATGCTTTCTTCTTCACCATCAAAAACTCCTTTTTGCCGGACCGTGTCCGGTCCGGCTTTATACCCGGAGTTTCCACTTATAGCCCTGTTCAGATTTGCGGGACCACTTCTCCCTCCACTCGTCGAGTCGCTTTAGTTGCGTCGTGACAAGGGCATCTGCGAAGGCCCCATAGTCGCGCCCGGACAATGTGGTCGCGAGATAAGGAGCGGCAAAACCGATCGCCTCGCGCAAGTCGAGCTTCTCTTGCTCCATACTTTGCGCAAAAGATTTAACCATCAAATACCGGTTGCCTTTTCCCTTCTTGAAATCGTAGATGCCTTCCGCGATTCGTTTCCTCTTATCTGCGGGTATGCGCCCCACGTCGAAAAATTCACGGACGGAGATTTCCCTGATCTGGCCAAACGAAATATCCAGATCAAAGTACTGCTTGACGCCGTCCTTTGCAGCAGAAAGCAGTTTGCCGATCTGTGCCTCGGTCATCCGCGGCAATCGGGGATTGACGACGTTGACCACGCGCAACTCGATTTTATCTGGCAACACAGGAAGGGGAACGACACCGGTTCTCGGCTTGTCGCAGCCGGCGGCAGTCGCGAGAAGAATGCAGAGCACGCCTCCAGAAGTTCTCCCTATGACATTCATACCCTGAAGTACGCTGACTCTGTGCTCTCCGGGCCTCGTTAACGGGTCGGCCTCAAAGTTTGAGCTTACTGGAACCAAGCGCCGCAGTAACTGTATCTGTCGGAGAAAGCGCGGTGGCATAGCACTCCTCCAACTCGCCCGGCCCTTCCATCGACATTTTCAGATCCCGTATCACGCCATCCTTTAAATCGTAGGCCCAGCCATGCACGGTGAGTTCCTGCCCGCGCGCCCACGCGTCCTGGACCACAGTGGTTTGCGCGACATTGACGGCTTGTTCGATCACATTGAGTTCGCACAGACGGGTGATTCGCCCTTCACGGTCGGGGATGGCGCTGAGTGCATCGCGATGCTTCTGTCCGACGTCCTGCACATGGCGCAGCCAGTTGTCGATCAGACCGAGCTTGAGATTGTCGTGCGCGGCGGTGACGCCGCCGCAACCATAGTGTCCGCAGACGATGACGTGCTTTACCTTCAGCACGTCAACCGCGTATTGCAGCACCGAGAGGCAATTCAGATCGGCGTGGACGACAATGTTGGCGACATTGCGATGGACGAAGACTTCGCCCGGCGCCAGGCCGGTAATCTGATTAGCGGGGACGCGGCTATCCGAGCAGCCTATCCATAGATATTCAGGCAGCTGGATCTGCGAGAGCTTGGTGAAATAATCCGGCTCGCGGCTGCGCATTCCCGCAGCCCAGAGCCGGTTGTTCGTGAGCAGCCTGTCGAGTCGTTGCATGCAATCCCATCCCATTCAGTATCGGAAAATCGACCAGCTGCAGCCAACATTACCAGAACGCGCCCCGCCATCAAATGAACTGACAACAATCCAAGTTGCTCTTTGTCCGCTTTCCTTTGCGTCCCTTCGCGTCCTTTGCGTCTTTGCGTTGAGGTGGAAAGTCTCAGGCTTTAACGCTGCCAGCGAGAAACCGATCGAGCTTGCTGGCAAAAGCCTGCCGGTCGGCGTTGCTGAAGGTGGCAGGCCCGCCGGTATCGACGCCGCCGCGGCGCAACTCGTCCATGAGCTTGCGCACGGCCAAGCGTTCCTTGATGTTGTCTTTGGTGTAGGTCTCGCCGCGCGGATCCAGCGCGTGGCCGCCCTTCTCTATGACCCCGGCAGCGAGCGGAATATCGGCGGTGATCACCAGATCGCCGGCCTCCGTCAACTCGACGATTCTCTCGTCGGCAACATCGAATCCGGCCGGCACCTGGAGCGCCTTGATGTACGGGGACGGGGGAATCCTGACCGGCTGGTTGGCAACCAGCGTCAGGGTGACGTGTGCCCGATCGGCGGCGCGGAACAAGATGTCCTTGATGACATTCGGACAGGCGTCGGCATCGACCCAGATCCGCATGCACCCGCCTCCTGTTCAGCCCTGGGTGGGCGTTTCTCCTCCAGCCGGCGGCGGGGTGGTGCCATCACCCTCGGCGGGTGTTCCCGCTTTTTCCGATGCCTTGCGCAGGCGTTT
>JANXPQ010000295.1 GCA_025357235.1 Betaproteobacteria bacterium | reverse complement strand
ACTGCACCGGGGCATGCCGCGGTTTCCTCCCTCGAGGCTTGTACGACGCCCGCCCGCGCGACGTCGTCACGTCCTCGCACGCCTGCGCCTCAGGGCAGGCATCGCACAACCCTTAACAACAACGGCCTGTCGCTGATCCCGAAAGCAGACGCTTGCCGGAATGTCTATCGAGGAGCGCCATAGGCAAGAGTCGGTCACCATGGATTGTGAATCCGTTGTCTACCCGCGCAATTCAGTGGCTTGGGTTTGTTTGTGCGTAGCTGTGCGTAGTAAGCCGCAAGACACGCAGTCGGATATGGGATCAATCGTGTGCTCTGATCACGACCTTTAGCGGGACTCGGCAGACAACGTCTCGATTATGCCGCATGCCGGTGGCACTTCTGAACTGCGTGACACCGATCCGTCCACAGAAATACGTTTATCATCCCGACATGTCGGTGCTACATTGCCCGGCAGGCGAAGACGGTTCAGTCTTTCATAACAAAACTCCGCCCCTAGGCGCCCGCACAGCACGCGCGGCGATCCCCTGATCCCGGCCGAAAAGAAATTATCCGGGCTCCCTCGATAAGTCTAAATGCTTTGTGAAGTGGAGTCGTTAGGCGTAGTACGCCGTCACTCCATTCTCCGAGGGAAAAAACTTCACGACAAGAAACTGCCGGTTGCCGGGCGCCGCACGCGCCGCATTGATAAAAGTACAAGCAAGCATCGGTCGGCATCCGCTCTTTGCTACTGGTGCTGCACCTCGGGCAAGTCAATACGCCTTCAAGAATGACGTCGTTCATTTCCCGGTCATCTCAAATGGCTTAGTCAATTCCGTGCCCTCATTAGCTGCATTGCCTTCGCTTACCTTCGCCGCCGAAAGAAAAGAACAAAAGACCCACCCTCTGCGAGGTTTCTTATTATGATGCTCGCTTTCCAAAAGGCGAGTCGGCGTCAACGCGATGGGCATTTCATTGATCAGGCTGGTCGGTCTACTTAATGCCCCGGCACAGTGGCTTTACACGCTTGTGACAGATCGAACAAAAATTGATTTCTGCGGCAAGCATTCAGACAGTACCCAAAAAAATGCACTATTGGTTGAAAATGACAGCACCGATATGGGTGTGCTTATTTTTGGGATCACCACAAGGTCGCGGCACTCAGTCGAGATTCTGAAGATCGCGATCGACTACGCGGCGCCGCTGCAATTGCTCGACCCAAAGAAAATGGGGTTCTTTCAGGCCGGAGGTTCTGGCGATGAGAGGTTTCCGTTTCGTCTCCTATCCGAGCAAGGCTTTCAGTTGCACTCAATGCTGATGCACGTCTTTGCGCTGATCGCTCAGTTTCCGCCTGGCGTTCGTGAGCTTCCTGTGCGTATTTCGGTTTACGCGCGCACGCTCCGTATTTCAGTTAGTGGGTTTGAATCCCCCGGCCGCATCCAGATCACAAGCAAGTTATATCGCATCGTGCTTGCCGACAATCGGTTATTGGGAATCAACGTTTCGCCGCATCTTTCTCTTACGACAATTCAGCCGTTTTTGATTCAAGCCGGATTGACCGCCTCTGGATATGGCCTCGCTGGCTCGGCGTTGGTCCGTGAGCAGTTTAACGATGGCACCATATCCTCGTAGGTAGCTGAGCTTTCAGGATCGATTGGTCGCCGCTACCATTTTGGATCCAATAGCCAGAATAGGGTTGGCGGCAGCTCTGGGAGAGTGATGTGATTCGCAAGGATGACAAGTCGAAGATTGAACAAGGCAGCATCATTGGCCCGGGTACACATATCACCGGGCAGGTTATTTTTAGCGGGAAGTTGTACGTGGAAGGCAGCGTTCACGGTGGTGTTTACGCGCCATCCGACCCGGCCGCCACGTTAATGATCAGCGGCCAAGCGCGCATCGACGGTGAGGTTCGAGTGGCGCATCTGGTGGTGGCCGGCACGATCAATGGGCCGGTTACGAGCGATCAGACCATCGAATTCCGTCCGAGTGCACACGTCACAGGTGATGTGTGTTACAAACGCATTGACATGCAGCGCGGATCGATCGTTTCGGGGCGACTGACACCTCAATCGATAGAGTAAATCATAAGCTATTCTTGACCTATCTCAATGGTAGATGTTTATTGCACATGGAATGGGTGAGAAGCTGAGCACCCCGTTTGGCGTCCCGACCAACCGTCGAAACAAGGCCCAGGATCAATAGGTAGCGGGAATGTCCGCTTTGGGTCGATCCCGGCCGTTCATCCAATAGCGTGCTATGGCATTCAGCCCAGGTGAATAGCATTGGGGGTATCTGTGGGGGTATATGAATAGATCATGTGGACGGCCGGTCTTATTTATCAGTGATATACTAACCAGTCCGTAATTTAGATGACGATACGGGAACAAATCGATGAGCGTATGTGTCGAAGAATGCATGAAGCGAGACGGACGCACGCTTGATCACAAGACGCTCGAAGAGATTCGGCGCATGGCGGTGCAGCGGGTACGCGAAGGCGAGAAACCCTCGGTTGTGATCGCATCGTTCGGCTTCAACCGTCCGGTGATCTACAAATGGCTCAAGGCCGCGGCGGGACGAGGACGGGGCTTGCGGGCGCTGCGCTCGACCCGTGGCACTGGGCGCCCGCGCCGCTTGACCCCGGCGCAAGAGCGTCAGGTCTTTCGCTGGATCAATGGACGCGACCCGCGCCAGTACGCACTGGACTTCGGGCTGTGGACACGCCGCATCGTCGCGCTGTTGATCGAGCGCAAGTTCGGCATCAGCCTGGGCGTCACTGCGGTAGGCGCGCTGCTCGCCAAGCTCGGGCTCACGCCGCAGAAGCCGTTGCAACGCGCCTACCAGCGCGACCCGCAAGCGATCGAGCGCTGGCAGCGCGATGTCTACCCCGCAATCGCCCGTCGAGCCAAGCGCGAGGGCGCGGACATCTTCTTCTGGGATGAGTCCGGGTTTCGGGCCGACGCCGTGCATGGCAAGACCTGGGGGTTGCGCGGCGAGACGCCGGTGGTACACCGGCCTGGGCAGCGCCAGTCGATTTCGGCCGCCTCGGCGCTCAATGCGCGCGGGGCCTTCTGGTTTTGTACCTACCAGGGCGCGCTGGATGGCGTACGGTTCGTCGAGTTGCTCAAGCAACTGATGCGTCATCGCAAGCGCGGGCTTCACCTGATCGTCGACGGTCTGCCTGCGCACAAGAAGGCGGTGGTCAAGGACTACGTGCAGTCGATCGGCGGCAAACTGACGTTGCACTTTCTTCCCGGCTACGCGCCGGATCTGAATCCTGACGAATTGGTGTGGAGTCATGTCAAGCGCACCGGAACGGCGAGAAATCCGCTCCAAAAGGGCGAGAAACTGCAAGATCGTATCGAGGCCGAGCTTCTTGCCGTGCAGCGAGACCGCCCGCTATTGCGTTCATTCTTCCGTGCCCCATCTGTCGCCTATATTGCTGACTACTGAGTAATGAACTGCGGCAGCTCATCCAGGGACGTGCGTCGGAGAAAGGCGCCGAAGGATGTAATGCGGTGGTCGCCGCGCTTAGCCTGGCGTATGACGTGACCATCTTCCAAAACGTTCATCGATCTGAATTTGTAGACCATGATTTCCGCACCGTCGAGTCCGTAGCGGCGTTGCTTGAACAGAACCGGCCCCGGGGAGGTAGCTTTGATGCCTATCGCAATCGCTACCATCACCGGCCAAAGAAGCAGCAGAGCCCCGGCACCACAGATGATGTCCATCAGGCGCTTGAGAACGCTGTTGAATCCTGAAAACGGAGACTCGCAGATGGCGATGACGGGAATGCCTTCCAGTTCGTCAAACCGCGCCTGGATGAGGTCGAACATGAAAATATCGGGAACAAAATATATGGAGGCAGTGGTATTACCCAATTCATCGAGCATTTTCATGATGCGCGGCTGGGCGACCATCGGCAGCGTTATATATATGGTGCTGACGGAATGCTCCCTCACCCATTGCGGCATGTCGCCGAGGCTGCCGAGCAGCGTGGCGCCGCCGACTTTTTCCAGGCGAGCCGGATTGCGGTCGTCGAAAAAACCTTTGACCTCGACCCCGAAATAAGGATCATCGCGGACTTTTTTTGCTAACCGGAAGCCCACTGAATTCGCGCCGACGATGACCATGGAGCCCGCGCTCCTGCCGCGAACCACCATCCTGTGCACTACCAAGCGTGCGAAAACATGCGATGCGATGAGCGTGAAAGGTGTGACGAGAAACCACGTCATCATCACCTTGCGTGAGAAATTTGTGGATAGCTTGGTCGCGAAGCCGACGAATAACAGAATGCCGATGACAATAAGCCAGTCGAACAGAATCTTGCGGCCCGCAGGCGTGGGACGTCCACCATGCCATGGCCGGAACACCTCCACATCATCGAAAATCTGCGTCGAAATAAGGAATACGAGGATGCCCAGCGCCAGATAATGGCCGGCAAATGTTTCGCCGTAAAAAAGGGTGCAGGCAAACAGCGAGGCGACAATCGTCACCGGATTAAGCAAACTTCGGACAAACGTTACCGTCGGCAACTCACCCGTTACCATGGCAAAACTCCTAATCGGAAGAGCGTTCCCGCACTAGTGTAGTGCTTCGTATGTAATGAAACTATTTATATTCTGCCGCCGCTAAGATGTATACGATGCACTTTGGAGGCGGCGATGCGAAAGGCAAGTGCAATTGAGCTCGACGACGCGCAGCGCGAGAAGCTGGTGAAGCTGGCGCATTCGAATACCACGGAAGTGCGTTTGGCGCGACGCGCGGGCATC
>JANXPQ010000240.1 GCA_025357235.1 Betaproteobacteria bacterium | reverse complement strand
AAGGTGAAAGTGAAAAGACCAGGGAACACTGGAAGCGCAGCAGGAAGGCAAAAGCATGCAACCTGAGGAGGGTTTACTTGCAATATTTAAATCCGGAGACGATGTGGGCGATTTTCACTTTCCGCTTTCCCCTTTGACCTTTTGCCCGTTTTGCGACCCATGCGATTCCAGGTAAAAGCGGTGCGTGGCCATGCGGACATCGTCGATCTCGCAATCGACGCCTTCGATGCGCAAACCGCCGCGCGTCAGGCCCGCGAGCAGGGTTACGCCGTGCTGGCGGTGAAACGCTCCACCGGTTTGCGCAACCGGGCGGCGTTTCGCAGAAGCAGCCTGCGCGTACTGGCGTTCACGCAGGAACTCGTAGCACTTCTCGAAGCCGGCCTGAATCTTGTCGCGGCTATAGAAACGCTCGCGGAAAAGGAGGAGGCGCCCGAGACCGGCCAGATCCTCTCGCGGATTCTCGAACGCCTGCATCGCGGCACTGCATTTTCCGATGCGCTGGAAGAATTTCCCGGCGTGTTCCCGCCCCTGTATGTGGCGACCATACGCAGCAATGAAAGGACCGGCGGCCTCGCCGAGTCGTTGACGCGCTACACCAAATACCGCATCCAGATGGACCAGGTGCGCTCGAAACTGGGCAGCGCGCTGATTTATCCCGCACTGCTGTTCATCGTCGGCAGCGCAGTGGCGTTGTTCCTGCTGTTTTATGTGGTGCCGAAGTTTCGCCGGATTTTCGAGGACATGGGCACCAATCTGCCGTTTTTTTCGCGCCTGCTGGTGGACTGGGGGGCGGCTGTGGAGAATCACGGCGTGCTCATTGCCCTGCTGCTTGCAGGCCTGATCTTCGGGGCGGGGAGCGTGTTATCCAGACCGGCAGTGCGCGGGCGGATCATGTTGCGTTTTCTCGCACTGCCGGCAATCGGCGAGCGCCTGCGCATCTATCAGTACGCGCGTTTCTACCGCACGCTGGGCATGCTGCAGCGCTCCGGCATTCCACTTGCCGGTGCGCTCGAGATGGCGACATCGCTGCTGACCGACGCATTGCGCCCGGCGATGCGCGAGGCCAGCCGCGTGGTGCGCGAGGGGGTCGCCTTTTCCGACGCGATGCGCGATAACGGGCTGACCACGCCGATTGCCTATCGGCTGCTGCGCGTGGGCGAGCACAGCGGCGACATGCCCGAAATGCTCGATCGCATCGCCTCGTTCCATGAAGAGCAGCTCGCGCGCTGGGTCGAATGGTTTACGCGGTTATTCGAACCGCTGCTGATGGCGGCGATCGGCGTCGTCATCGGCCTGATCGTGGTGTTTCTCTACATGCCGATCTTCGAACTGGCCGGCAGCATTCAATGATGCAGATCGCGCACACGATAAGCGCTTCGCCGGACCGGATTTCCCCGGAGCTGATCGTGCAGGCACGTACCGAAGCCGCTGCGGGCGGCCGCCGCGTGCTCGAACTGCTGGAAGAAAAGAGCGGACTTTCGCGCATCCGGACGATAGAGGCGCTGGCCCGCGGTTTCGGCTTCCGTGCGGTTACGCCGGCCACGCTGGGCGGGTTGACGCCGGCATTCGACATCGTTGCCTATTCAGAAGCGGGCGAGCGCGAGTGCCTGGCCTTGCGCGATGCGCATGGCGCGTTGCTCGTCGCGGTTTGCGACCCATGGTCATCGCCGTTGCGCGCATGGGCCGAAGAACACATCGCGCCCTCGTTCGCGTGGGGTGTGATCCACCCGGCCGACCTGGCCGCAATCCTGTCGCGTCATGAAGAATCGCTGACCGCCGTCGAGGGTCTGGCGAAAGATGACGACACCGGAGCGCGCGACGTATCTTCGTCGGAGGACATTTCGCTGCGCCGCATCCGCGAGGATTCGAGCCCGGTGGTGCGCTTCGTCAACTCCACGCTCTACGATGCGATCAGGAGTGCGGCGAGCGACATCCATTTCGAAACGTCGCCGCGCGGACTGAGCGTCAAATACCGCATCGACGGGGTGCTGGTGCCGGTCAACGCGCCGCGCATGCAGGAAAGCGCGGATCAGGTGCTGTCGCGCATCAAGGTGATGGCTGAACTCGACATCGCGGAACGCCGCATTCCGCAGGACGGGCGCTTCCGCGCCGCGGTCAACGGCCGGGAAATCGATTTCCGCGTTTCGGTAATGCCCAGCATCCATGGCGAGGACGCCGTGCTGCGCATACTCGACAAGCAATACCTTGCCGAAGGCGGGGCGGGGTTGCGAATCGACGTGCTGGGATTCGACCCGTTGTCGAAGACCATTTTGCGGCGCCTGTCACGCGAGCCCTACGGCATGTTGCTGGTGACGGGCCCGACCGGCAGCGGAAAGACCACCACGCTGTATGCGGTTATCAACGAGATCAACGACGGCCGCGACAAGATCGTGACCATCGAGGACCCGGTGGAATACCAGTTGAACGGCGTGCTGCAGATTCCGGTCAACGAGAAGAAGGGCCTGGGTTTTGCGCGCGGGCTGCGCTCCATCCTGCGCCACGATCCGGACAAGATCCTGGTAGGCGAGATCCGCGACCCCGAAACGGCACAGATCGCCGTGCAGGCGGCGCTGACCGGCCACCTGGTGTTCACGACGGTGCATGCCAACAACGTGTTCGACGTGATCGGCCGCTTCGTGCACATGCAGGTCGAGCCGTACAGTTTCGTTTCGGCGCTGAACGGCATCGTCGCGCAGCGCCTGGTGCGCATGCTCTGCCCGCATTGCGTGCGCAGCGCCGCGCCCGCGGCGGAATTGCTCGAGGTGTCCGGCATCGCGCCCGGGCGTGCCGCCGAGTTCGGTTTCCGCGAAGGCGCCGGGTGCGGGGAGTGTCGCGGCACCGGCTTCAAGGGGCGCAAGGCGATCGCCGAGGTGCTGAACCTCAATGAAGAGATCCGCGAACTGATCGTTGCCCGTTCGCCGTTTCGCGAGCTGCGTGTCGCTGCGCGCAGCAGCGGCACGGTATTTCTGCGCGAGCAGGCGCTGGCGCTGGTCGCCGGCGGCGAGACGACTCTGGAGGAGATCAACCGTGTCACGCTGGTCGCCTGAGAACCTGCTCATCGCGCTGTTTCCCGCCCGGGTCGTGGCGGCGAAGATCGAAGGCGGCTGGCGCCCACGCGTGGTCGACAAGCGCATCGTGGAAACGGCCGGCCCCGGTTCCGATCCGCCGAATTCCACTGCATCCGGTTCCCATCCGGCCTGGAAGGCTACCCTGGCGGCACTGGACGAAATGCTGGCTGGATTCACGACGCCGGGCATGGCGGCCACCGTCATCGTGTCGAGCCGATTCGTGCGCTACGCCATCGTTCCCTGGCGCGACAACATCATCGGCGCAGCGGAGCAGGCCGAATTCGCCCGCCACTGCTTCAGGAACATCTACGGCGAAGCGGCGGCCGGCTGGGAGATCAGGATCAGCAGCGGCGGCTTCAGGCGCAATGCGCTGGCGTCGGGCGTGGATGCACAGATGCTCCGGGCCGTCGAGAACAGCCTGGCCGCACGCGGCATCCCGATTGCATCGATCCAACCGAACTTCATGGCGGCCTGCAACCGCTTTCGCCGCGAATTGAGCGGTCACAAGAGCGGCTGCATTGCGGTGCTGGAGCCCGGGCGAGTGGCGCTCGGCATTTTCGACGGGACCGGCTGGCACACGCTGAGCGCCCGCCGCATCGGTACGCTCAAACCGGAAGAGCTCGTTGGCGTGCTGGCGCAGGAACTCAAATCGGTGGATTCGCGCGGCCTGCCGGAATACCTCTTCGTCGCCGCCGTCGGCCCGACCACGAGTTCGTTCTTCCGCACCCGCACGAAAGCGTGGATGTCGCCTGCGCAGACGCGCATCCCGGAATCCGTTCCATGAATGCGCGGAGCGCAGGATGATACGCCGCATCGATCTCGACTACGCCGCACACCGCTCGCGGATCGGATGGGTGCTGCTTTGCATCGGCGTGTTCGCGGCCGGTGCCGCCGCCGTGCTCTACGCAGGGCTGGCAGACCAGTCGGCGCGCGGGGATCAGGTTGCGCAGAAGGCGGCACGCCAGGGCGCGGCGTTCGTCGCGGCCCGCGACAATCCCGACGATCGCAGACGGTTGCTGGTGCAAGTCGGGGACGCCAATGAAGTCATCGGCCGGCTGTCGCTGCCCTGGAACGAATTGTTCAAGAGCATCGAAGAATCGGCCGTCGACTCGGTGGCGCTGCTGAGCGTGCAGCCGCAACCGCAGCAGCATTTGATAACCCTGAACGGCGAGGCGAAATCCTACGCCGACGTGCTCGAATACATGCAGCGGCTCGATTCGAGCGAGGCATTTGCGCGCACCCGGCTGCTGAGCCACAAGGTCAAGCGCGAAGATCCGCGTCATCCGGTGGCGTTTGCCATCGCCGCGAACTGGAGGATCTCGCCGTGATCCGGCTGCGCTGGCTGGCGCGCGTCGGCCTGCAGCGGCTGGGCTGGCAGGGGATGGCCGGCATCGGCCTGACGATCGCCGCGTGCGCGTTCTGCGCCGCCGTCCTGGCGCCAATGGATGCGCGGGTCGACGGACTCAAGGCGCAGATGTCCCTGCCTCACCGGGAGCGAGTCGATGCGGTGCATCCGGCACGCCCATCCGATCCTGCCGCCGAACTCGATGCATTCTATCGCTCGTTTCCCGGGGACGATGCCCTCACCGATCTGCTGGCGAAATTGCACGGCATCGGCGACGAGCACGGATTGGCTCTGCAGCAAGCCGATTACCGCGCCGCCGACGAAGGCGGTCAGCGGCTCGGACAGTACCGCATCACCGTTCCCGCGATCGCGACCTACCCGCAACTCAAACAATTCCTGGCCGCGGTGTTGACCGAGATGCCGAACCTGTCGCTCGACCAACTCAGCCTGCAGCGGCACGCCACGACGGATGCCAGGGTTGAAGTGCAAATGCAGTTCACGCTTTACCTGCGGCAGAGGACATGATGTTTACCGCCACCCAGCGACGGATCGGTTTGGCGTGCGCGCTGCTGCTCGCGATCGCGATAACCGTGGTGGGCGACGACAAATCGATTCTGGTCGAATCGCCGAAGCCGCCCGCGCCCGGTGAACCGGCGCCTGCAAACCAGGCACGCATCGAGGCGCCGGAAAAGACGGCGCCCATTGAAGTGGCGAAGCTCTCCCGTGTGCCGCCCGTTGCAGACGGGGTCGATGTTTTCGCGGCGAAGTCATGGATCAGGCCAACGCCGGTGCGGACAGCGCTTGCGCCGCCGCCTGCGCAGCCGGCCGCACCACCCATGCCCTTCCAGTACGTGGGCCAGATCCAGGGCCGCGAAGGCCCGACGATCCTGTTGTCGCGCGGCGCCGAGTCGTTTTCGGTCAAGACCGGCGAAGCGATCGACAACGACTATCGGCTCGAATCCGTGACAGGCGAATCGCTGACGATCGTTTACCTGCCTCTCAACGAACGGCAAACCCTGAATCCCGAGCCCAAATGACTGCCATTGCACGCATCGCAGGATCAAGCGCATTCGTCTTTTTGCTTCTGGTACTGGGCAGCTGCGCGAGCCAGCGCACACGGCACGAGGATGGCCTCGCGCTGATGGCGCAGGGCCAGTACGAGGAAGGCATCGTGCTGCTGGAGCGGGAGGTCAAGGACGAGCCGGGGAATTTCAAGCATCGCACCGACCTGGTCAACGCGCGCGAACGGGCATTGAACCGGCTGCTCGCCGAGGCGGCGGACGAGCGTGCCGGCGGCGGCCTCGATCGTGCCATCCAGCTTTACCGGCGTGTGCTGGGCATCGACCCCGGCAGCGAACGGGCGCGCAGCGGATTGGCCGAGATCGAGCGCGATCGCGCGCACGCCGAGAGCATGGCGCTAGCGCGCAGGGCCCTGGACGAGGGCGACGTCGAAGCTGCCTCGCAGCGGATCCAGACGGTGCTGAGGGAGGACCCGGCGCACCGGCAGGCGCGGGAGTTGAAGCGCCGGATCGAGGAGCAGCGGGCCCGGGAACTGGCGTCCATGCCGACCTTGCGCTCAATGTACGACGGGCCGCCGCTGGACATGAAGTTTCGCGATGCGGACCTGCGCCAGGTGTTCGACGTCCTGTCCCGTGAAAGCGGCGTCACCGTGGTGTTCGACCGGGATGTGAGGCCGGATCTGCGCGCCACCATCGTCGCCCGCCAGATCGCGTTCGAGGATGCTTTCGACCTGTTGCTGATGAGCAACCAGCTCGAGAAGAAGATCGTCAATCGCAACACCGTGCTGATCTATCCGGTGACCGCGGAAAAACTGCGCCAGTACCAGGATCTGTCGGTCAAGGGCTTCTATCTGACTTACGCCGATGTGAAACAGACTGCGGAACTGTTGAAAGCCGTGCTCAAGCCGACGGAAATGTTCGTCGACGACAAGATGAACATGATCGTGTTGCGCGACACGCCCGAGGCGATCGCCATCGCGGAGAAGCTGATCGCGATGCACGACCTGGTGGCGCCGGAAGTCATGCTCGACCTCGAAGTACTCGAAGTCCAGCGCAACAAGCTCGAGGAGATGGGCATCCAGTGGCCGAACCAGCTGACGCTTTCGCCGCTGCCGTCCGACGGCCAGACCACGACGTTGCGGGACATCACCAGCATCACGTCCGCGACCACCGGCGCGCAACTCGCGAGCATGATCATCAACCTCAGGAAGGAAACCGGCGTGGCCAACCTGCTGGCGAATCCGCGCATCCGGTCGCTGAATCACCAGAAGGCCAACATCCTTATCGGCAGCAAAGTGCCGGTGGTGACGACCACCGCGACCGCCACCGGATTCGCATCGCAGAGCGTGCAATATCTGGACGTCGGTCTCAAGCTCGAAGTGGAACCGTCGATCCATCTGCAGGACGAAGTCGAGATCCGGCTGGCGCTGGAAGTCTCCAGCATAGCGAGCCAGGTCCAGAGCGCGGGCGTGCTGACTTACCAGATCGGCACGCGCAACGCATCCGCGGTCCTGCGCATGCGCGATGGCGAGACCCAGGTGCTGGCGGGCCTCATCAACGACCAGGACACGCGCAGTTCCAGCGGCATACCCGGGCTCGGGGATATTCCCGTGGTGGGGCGTCTGTTCAGGAGCCAGAAGGACGATCGCCAGAAGACCGAGATCATGCTGCTGATCACCCCGCACCTGGTGCGCAACATGACGCTGCCGAACGCAACCGCGTCGGAATTCCCCTCCGGCAGCGAGACGACACCGAAGAATCCGGTCAGGTCGGCGGCGGTGGCGCGCAAGGTTGCGGACGTGAAAACGCAGATCCTCCCGGTGTCGCCGGCCGCCGAAACGCAACCGCCCGCCGCGGAGGGAATTTCGCTCAGCTGGAGCGGACCCAGCGAAACCAGGGTCGGCGACCAGTTCAAACTGGCGCTGATGATGAAGTCGGGCAGCGCACTGAAAAGCGTGCCCATGCAACTGGCCTTCGATCCGAGCGCACTCGAAGTGGTGAGCGTCACCGAAGGCGACTTCTTCCGGCTCGGCAACGGCCGCAGCGCCTTCGCCAACCACGTCAATGCACCCGAGGGACGGATTTCGGTCGGCGTGTCGCGCTCCGATCAGGAAGGCGCGAAGGGACAGGGCGAACTGGCGACCATCACTTTCCGGGCCAGGACGCCCAGGCCCAGATCGGAAGTGCGGGTGCTGTCCGTCGCGGCGGTATCCCCATTGGGAACATCGGCGAATGTGACGGTGCCGGGAGCCTACGCGGTTTCGATCGCGAAGTGATCCATGCGAGGCAGCGTGCGACAGCAAGGCGGCTTTACTTTCATGGAGATCGTCGTCTCGCTGGCGATCATTGCGGTGCTGACGAGCATCTGCCTGCCGCTCGCGGAAGTGTCGGTGCAGCGCAAGAAGGAGGACGAGTTGCGCGTCTGTCTGCGCCAGATCCGCGGTGCGCTGGACGCTTACCGGCAGGCCTTCGACGAGGGCAGGATCAAGCGCGAGGCCGGGGATAGCGGTTATCCGAAGTCCCTGCGCGTACTGGTCGAGGGCATCGACGATGCGCAGAGCGCGAACGGCGGCAAGCTCTATTTCCTCAGGCGCCTGGCGCGCGATCCGTTCTCCACGGATCCCGTCGCGCCGCCCGATCAGACCTGGGGCAAGCGCAGCTACGCGAGCGCGCCCAATGCGCCCAAAGAGGGAAAGGATGTGTACGACGTGTTTTCGCTGGCAAATGGGAAGGGATTGAATGGGATTGCGTATCGAGAGTGGTAAAGGAACAGGACTTAGGACGCAGGAAAAGGCGGGACTCAGGACGCAGGACTCAGGACTCAGTGAAAAGGCGGGACTCAGGACGCAGGACTCGGGACTCAGTGAAAGGCTTCTCAAGCGCCCGAGACCACTGAGTCCCGAGTCCCAAGTCCTGAGTCCTGCCCTTCACGCGCTCGCGCGGCGCGCTTTGCGCGGATTTACGCTCGTGGAACTCCTCGTCGTCCTTGCCATCCTCGCCTTCCTGCTGAGCGTCGCGGTACCGCGCTATTTCGGCAGTCTCGACCGCTCGAAGGAAACCGTGCTCAAGGACAACCTGTTTCAGGTGCGGGAGTCGCTGGACCATTATTATTCCGACACCGGAAAATATCCGGACAGGCTCGAGGATCTGGTCGCGCGGCGCTACCTGCGCGCGGCGCCGATTGATCCCGTCACGGGCAGTGCTACGACCTGGGTGGTGGTGCCGCCGCGCGACGCGGACAAGGGCGGCGTGTTCGATATCAAAAGCGGGGCTGCGGGAAACGGCAAGGATGGCACGGCATACAAGGATTGGTAACACCGGGTCGCGAGGGTTCACCTACCTGTCGCTGCTTTTCTTCGTCGCGGTGCTGGGTGTCGGGCTCGCGGCCGCGGCGGTTTCCTGGCAGACCTCGCGCCAACGCGAGAAAGAGGAGGAATTGCTGTTCGCAGGCGCCGCTTTTCGCGAAGCGATCGCGTTGTACTACAACCGCTCGCCGGGCGGGATGCAGGAATTCCCGAAGCGCCTGAGCGATCTGCTGCAGGATCCGCGCTACCCGGACACGCGCCGGTATCTGCGCCGCATTTATCGCGATCCGATGAACGGTGAAGCGCAGTGGGGGACGATAACCGCACCCGATGGCGGCATCATGGGCGTGCACAGCCTGTCGCCCGGAAAGCCGATCAAGGTTGCCGGCGCCGTGCACAATGGACCGGACTTCGGTGCCGCCATGTCCTATGCCGACTGGCAGTTCGTGTACCTGCCGGCGGCGCTCTCTTCGAATCCACGGGGCAATGCGCCGCCGCCGGTCGGCGATTCGAACAGGCCACCGTTGTTCCAGGCACCTGCTGTGAACCAGTAACTTCCGCCTTCCCCGTTTCTTCCGATGCAGCGCCGGATTGACAGCATGCCGGGCTGCATGCACGCTGGTGCCCGCTCGATCCCGTTTCGCAACATCAGCCGGAGGAGAAAAAATGGCGACAGGCGCAATTCCAGACGCAGCGCGATCCGACGCCGACCACCGCAGGCAGTTGCGGCGCGCGGTCATTGCCAGCACCGTCGGCACCACCATCGAGTGGTACGACTTCTTCCTGTACAGCATCGTGACGGGATTGGTGTTCGCCAAGCTTTACTTCCCGCAATCCGAACCGCTGATCGGTACCTTGCAGGCCTTCGCCATCTACGCAGTGGGTTTCATCGCGCGACCGGTAGGCGCGGCGATTTTCGGCCATTACGGCGACCGCATCGGCCGCAAATCGACCCTCATCGCCACACTCATGTTGATGGGGATCGCCACCTTCCTGGTTGCGTTCGTTCCGACCTACGAGCAGATCGACATCTGGGGCGCGGTGTTGCTGACGGTGCTGCGCTTCCTGCAGGGAGTGGGCGTCGGTGGAGAGTGGGGCGGTTCGGTCCTGATGTCCATGGAGTGGGCCAAGACCAACAAGCACCGCGGGTTCATCGCATCCTGGCCGCAGTTCGGCGTGCCGGCCGGCCTGTTCCTGGCGAACCTGGCCGTGCTGGGATTCAGCTGGCTGTCCGGCGACCAATTCCTGGTCTGGGGATGGCGGGTGCCGTTTTTCCTCAGCATTTTCCTGATCGGCATTGGCCTCTACATCCGCCTGAACATCCTGGAAACGCCGCTCTTCGCCAAACTTGTTGCCGAGAACAAGATCGAACGCACGCCGATGATCGAGGTGTTGAAGCGCCATCCCACGCAAATCCTGCTCTCGGCCTTTGCGCGCCTGGCCGAGCAGGCGCCATTTTATATCTTCACGGCCTTCATCTTCACTTACGCGACCCTCCAGCTGAAGACCCCGCGCGACTTCATCCTGACTGCGTTGCTGGCAGCGTCGGTGTTCTCCTTCTTCACCGTACCTTTCAGCGGCTGGCTGTCCGACCGGATCGGCCGCAAGAAGATGTACATGATCGGCACAGTCACGACCGGACTGTTCGGGTTCGCGTATTTCGCCATGCTCGACACGATGATGCCGCAGTGGATCTTCGTCGCGATTTTCCTTTCGCTGATCCCGCACGACATGATGTACGGGCCGCAGGCGGCCCTGATCGCCGAGTCGTTCACAGGGCGGCTGCGTTACAGCGGAGCGTCGCTGGGATATCAGCTGGCATCCATCATCGCCGGCGGCCCGGCGCCGCTGATCGCGGCGGCATTGTTTGCGCACTACAAGTCGGGTTATGCCATCGCGGCGTACATCCTGGCGTGCGCGATCATCAGTCTGACGGCCACGGCAATGCTCAAGGACTATACCAACAAGGACATTTCGCAGGAGTACGACGGCAAGTAAGAAAACAGCTCAAATCTATTCAATGGAAAACTTCCCATCGTGAATACCCGATGAAGCCTGCCTGAGTGACGCCGGCAATTGGTCCGGCGTCATGCCGATCCAGACTATATCGAAGTGCAGATCGGACGCCTTCAGCCACGGAACTTCCCTGCAGACTTTCGTCGCAACTGTCGCTGCGCCCAGTTTTTCCGTTGCCGTTGAAAAAGTGGCTTTCTCATTGATCGAAATTCCGAAAACCGAGACAGGGAATAGGTTGGGCCGCGAGTCGACTACCGCGGGAATTTCCGCATTGTCGACCAGCGACGCCAGCAGTCCAAGATCGATCGGCCGGGATTCAGTCGCAAGACTTTCCGCTTTAGAGAATAATCCCGGCGCTGAATATCATTTGGTGCACCGCAATGTGCGTGTTATGCGCAGAATGATGACTCTGCTATGTCCGACGCGATGATGCTGAGGCAGACGTATCCCGCTACCATTGCGACAATCGAAAAACAGCGGGAGGCGGTCATGGAGCAGCAAACATTTGGTTTCGTCGGCATCGGTCGCATGGGTGGACTGATGACCGCGCGGCTGCTGAACGGCGGACACAAGGTCGTCGTATTCGACGTCGCCGAGGAAGCGGTCGCGGCGCTGGAAAAACAGGGCGCACAGCGCGCGGCTACGGCAGCGGAAGTCGCAGGCAAGGCGGAAACGGTGTTTCTCAGCCTGCCGAATCCGGAAATCGTGCAGCGGGCCGCATTGCAAGCCGGTGGCGTGATCGAAGGCACGAAGGTCCGGCGCGTGGTGGATTTCTCCACCATCGGGCCGCGCACGGCGAGCCTGGTCGCCAAGGGTCTCGCGCAACGCAATATTGTCTACGTCGACGCCCCGGTTAGCGGTGGCCTCAAAGGCGCGCGCGAAGGCACACTTGCGGTAATGGTGTCCTGCCCGAAAAATATTTACCTTGAACTGGAAGCCATCCTCAAGACTTTCGGCAAGCCCTTCCATCTGGGCGAAAGCGCAGGCCAGGCGCAGACCATGAAGCTTGCGAACAACCTGCTTGCCGCAGCCGCCATCGCGCTGACTTCCGAGGCGATGGTGATGGGCGTCAAGGCGGGGCTCAATCCCAGGGTGATGCTCGACGTGATCAATGCCGGGTCGGGGCGCAACAGCGCATCGCAGGACAAATTTCCCAAGTCGGTGCTGCCCGGAACCTTCGATTTCGGGTTTGCCACCGGCCTGTCGTACAAGGATGTGCGCCTGTGCATCGACGAAGCGGAATCGCTCGGTGTGCCGATGGTCTGCGGCGCCGCCGTCCGCCAGATGCTCGCGGTCACGAATGCAATGTACGGTCCTGATTCGGATTTCACCTCGATGTGCAAAGTCATTGAGTCCTGGGCCGGCGTCGAAGTGCGCGGCTAGCGCATTCGCATGCCGATTCCACCCTGCCGCCGGAGACTGCCATGCCGCTTGCCACGCGATCGATGAACAACCCCGTCATCCTCGAAGCCCACGAGCCGCTCGCCGCGCGCATGGCGCGATCGATTATTGCCGTGTCGGCGCAGAGTCTGCCGGCCGCAGTGACGGACAAGGTTAAATTGTGCCTGATCGATCTTATCGGGTGTGCCTTCGAATCGCGCGATCTGCCCTGGAGCCGGCAGGCGGTGCAAATCGCCGAACGCGGTGAAGGCGGTGCATCCATCATTGGTTCGCCCGGTTCTTTTGCCTTCGGCGACGCGGCTTTCGCGAACGCCGTGATGGGACACGGGCTGGTTCGCGAAGACATGCATTCCGGCAGCATCAGCCACCTGGGCATCGTCGTGCTGCCGGCCTTGCTCGCGCTGGCGCAGTATCGACGCGTCAGCGGGCGCGATTTCATCGCGGCCGCCGTGGCCGGCTATGAAGCCGGCGGGCAAGTCGGGCGCGCCGTGATGGATGCCGAAGTGGCGAAGATCCACCGTCCGACCGGGATCACCGGCCCGGTGGCCGCCGCGGCAGCGGGAGCGCGATTGCTCGGACTGAGCGTCGAACAGGCGACCAGCGCCATCGCACTTGGCGCCAATGTCACCGTCGGGTTCAACCAATGGGCACACACCGGCGGCAGCGAGATGTTCTTCCACGCTGGCTTTGCCGCGCGCAATGCCGTGAGCGCGGTGCGCCTCGCCGAAAGTGGCGCCTTTGCGTCGCCGTCGGCGCTCGATGGCGAAGCTGGGCTGTTCGCTTCGCTACGCAAGCGTTCGGCGGCATCGAAGGTGGAATTATTCCAGGGCGAGCCGGAAATTCTGTGCGTCTATCACAAGCCGGTGCCCGCCTGCAATTTTGCACAGACTGCCAGCCAGGCGGCGCTCAGGATCGTGCGCGATGGAAGATCGGCAATCGATCGCATCGCTTCCATCACCGTGCGGGTGCCACGCGCCGGCACGCTGTATCCTGGCTGCGATTACACCGGGCCGTTCGCGCACATCCTGCAGGCGAAGATGAGCATCCAGTACAACGTTGCGGCCGCGCTGATCGAAGGCAGTGTGTCGGAAAAGAATTTCAAACTGCTCAACGACGCGCGGCTGCACAAGCTGATCGGCCTGATGGCGCTCGAAGTCGACGACGCAATGACGCAGGCCTATCCGGGCAAGCAGGGCGGCGAAGTGGAAGTCCGCGACACGAGCGGCGCAACGCAGCGGCTGCGGCTGGAAGACGTCGTCAATGCCACGCCGACCGAAGTGCGGGAGCGTTTCCGCGGGGCAGTCGAAGCTGTGGTGGGCAAGGCGCGCGCACAGGAAATAGAAGGTTGCATCGAAGGACTGGAGCGCAGCGATGACGCCGGGCGGCTCGCATCTTTGCTGCGCACACCTACTGATTGAAGATCGGTCAGTCTAGGCTGAAGTTCTCACCACGAAGACACGAAGAACACGAAGTTGCACGAAGAAAAGCAAAAACTGGATACCGGACGAATGTCGCTTGCGTATGTGAGCGGGCAGCTGATGCGTAGGTTCACCACCGGCGTTACCACGGCCAAAGAACAATGACCTCTTCGTTCTTGCCTTTCTTCGTGATCCTTCGTGTTCTTCGTGTCTTCGTGGTGCGCAGTTCTGTATCGAAGGCTTTGGACGCTTCTGATGGCACTGATCGGAACATAAGTGGCGCAATTTACTGAAAATTTTCTGCAGGCACTGATCGCCGGGTTGCTCACCGGGTCGATCTACGGCCTGATGTGCGTGGGCCTGAGCGTGATCTTCGGCGTCATGCGCGTCATCAATTTCGCCCACGGCGATTTCATGATGCTCGGCATGTACGTGACCTATTACGCTTTCGGTGTGCTGGGCATCCACGCCGTGTTCGGATCAACGGTGGGACCTTATGTCGCCGCCCTGGTCGCCGGGCCGGTGATTTTCCTCGCGGGCGTGCTGGTGCACCGGTTGCTGATCAGCAAAGTCACCGGCATGCGCAGCAGCGCGTTGCGCTCGGAAGGCCATTACGCGCAATTGATCCTCACGCTCGGCCTGGCGCTGATCCTGCAGAACGGCGGCCTTTATCTGTTCGGCTCGACGCCGGTTTCGATCTCCACGCCGCTCGCTTCCAACGCATGGTCCCTCGGCCCGCTTTACGGCAACAGGATCGAAATCTTCGTCAACCAGGGGCAGACGGTCGCTGCAGCCATCGCGGTCGTCGTGGTGCTGGTCTTCATCATGATCATGAGCCGTTCGCGGCTGGGAAAATCGCTGCGCGCCGCGGCCGACAATCCCGAAGCGGCAACTTATATGGGCATCGACGTCGCCCAATCCCATCGGCTTGCATTCGGCTTCGGCGTGGCGATCACTGCGATCGGCGGCGGGCTGCTCGCGTCAGGCACATCGTTCCAGCCTTACGTCGGACTCGAGTACGTCATCGTGATGTATGCGGGTGTGGTACTCGGCGGCCTGGGCAGCGTGTCGGGTGCTTTCCTCGGCGGCCTGACCATCGGCCTGGTGCAGCAGATGTCGACGCTGTTCCTGCCGAACCAGCTGCAGAACACCGCGATTTTCGTCGTGTTCCTGTTCATCGTGCTGCTGCGCCCGCAGGGGTTGTTCGGCACGGCGATGCGGCGTACCTGACATGCTCGGCATCGATCTTCGCCGCCAGGCGTTGCTGATCGCGGCATTTGCCATTGCGTATGGCCTGCTGGCGTTATTCGTCGAGCATTCCTACTATCTGCTGATCCTCGCCGTGGTTCCGGTGTGGGCGGTCATGGGACTGTCGTGGAACCTGTTGAGCGGATACAGCGGCTTCGTGTCCTTCGGCCACGCTGCGTTCTTCGGCCTCGGTGCCTACTTTGTCGCGCTGGCGCAGATTCACTGGGGCCTGTCGCCGTGGATAGGCATTCCCTGTGCCGCAGCCGTCGGAGCGGTCGCCGGACTCGTAGTAGGCATTCCGACCTTCCGCCTGCGCGGCCATTATTTCGCGCTCGCCATGCTGGCCTACCCGCTGGCGCTGCTCTACGTGTTCGAGTGGCTGGGTTATCAGGAGATCGCACTGCCGATGCAGCGCGAGCATGCCTTTGTCTACATGCAGTTCGAGGATCACCGCATCTACGTATGGCTGGCACTGGCGCTGATGATCGGCGCCATGGTGCTGACCAGCCTGGTCGAACGTTCGCGCTTCGGCATGTCGCTGGTGGCGATCCGCGAAGACGAAGCCGCCGCCGAAGCCGCCGGCATCCGTACGCTGGCGTGGAAGCTCAAGGCCATCACGCTGAGCGGTGCGCTGGCCGGTGCGGCCGGCGGATTCTATGCAGTGGTGTTGCTGGTGGTGACGCCGCCAGCGGTGTTCGGCATGCTGGTCTCGGCGCAGGCGCTGATCGTCACGATGTTCGGCGGCGTGGGTACGCTGTGGGGGCCGGTGATCGGCGCGGTGGTGCTGGTGCCGCTGAGCGAATTCCTGCATGCGCGGCTCGGCAACGTGATCCCGGGAATCCAGGGCGTGGTCTACGGCGTGGCGATCGTCGCGGTGATCCTGCTCGCGCCGGAAGGCGTGTTCTGGAAGATAAAGGACATCCTGCTGCGCCGTCGCATGCGCAAGGAGCCCGAGGCCTTGCGCGCAAATGCCGTCGTCGCCGCGCTGCCGGCAAAAAAGAGGAGTCCGGAAAGCGTGATCGTGTTCGAAGTGCGCCATGCGTCGAAGGCGTTCGGCGGACTGCAGGCGGTACGCGACGTCAGCATCCAGGTCATGCGCGGCGAGATCCTCGGCATCATCGGACCGAACGGCGCCGGCAAGACCACGTTGTTCAATCTGCTGAACGGCTTCATCCAGCCCGACCAGGGCCGGATCCTGCTGGAGGGCAAGGATATCGTGGGCCGGCGCCCCTATGAAATTTGCGCAGCGGGCGTGGGCCGCACCTTTCAGGTGGTCAGGCCGTTCCGGCGCATGAGCGTGCTGGAAAACGTCGTGGTCGGCGCTTACGTCAATGCGGCGACGGACTCGCTCGCGCGCGCTGTTGCGCAAGAGGCGCTGGCCCAGGTTGGCTTGCAGGACCAGGCGCAGCAACCGGCGGGGTCGCTGACCAACAAGCAATTGCGGTTGCTGGAGATTGCGCGCGCGCTGGCAGGCAAACCCAGATTGCTGCTGCTCGACGAAACGCTGGCCGGCCTGGGGGCGGGCGAAGTCGAGGAAGTCATCGCCGTGGTGCGCAAGCTGGCGACGCAGGGCATCACCATCGTCATCATCGAACACACCATGCAGGCGATGGTGCGCCTGGTGGACCGCTTCGTAGTCCTCAACGAAGGCGCGCCCCTGGCCGAAGGGCTGCCCGAAGACATCACGCGCGATAACGCGGTGATCGATGCCTATCTCGGCAAACGCTGGAGGGTCGCGAATGCTTGAGATCGACTCCTTGAGTGCCGGCTACGGATTGATGCCGGTCCTGAATGCGGTCACATTGCGCGTGAAGCCGGGCCAGTTCGCGGCCATCGTCGGTCCGAACGGGGCCGGCAAGACCACGCTGTTCAAAACCATTTCCGGCATCGTGCGGCCGACTTCGGGCAGCATCCGTTTCGAAGGCGGGAATCTGCTGGCGGTGGCGCCTCCGGCGCGAGCGCATCTGGGCATCGCGCACATTCCAGAAGGCCGCCAGGTGTTTGCCTCGCTGACGGTGCTGGAAAACCTGGAGATGGGCGCATACACCGAAGCGGGCCGTCGCGCGTGGAAGGAAAACCTGGAAAAGATTTACAGTTGGTTCCCGGTGCTGGCGCAGCGGGCCAAGGCGTACGCGGGCGCACTGTCGGGCGGACAGCAGCAGATGCTGGCGATCGCGCGCGGCCTGGCGTCGTCGCCCAAGCTGCTGATGCTCGACGAACCGTCGATGGGGCTGGCGCCGTCCACCGCCGATGAAATATTCGAACGCATCGTCTCCATCCATTCCGGCTCGGGCCTGACTGTGCTGCTGGTGGAGCAGCGCGTGGCGGAGGC
>JANXPQ010000200.1 GCA_025357235.1 Betaproteobacteria bacterium | reverse complement strand
GTGCCCATGTTGCGCACCATCGGGTCGCCGATGCTGCCGGCGAGCAACGCCCGCGCCGGAATGGCTTTCGCGACCTCTTTCGAAGCCGCAACCGCCGCGTGCGTGGTCATCGCGCCGATCGTGACGTTGCCGCCCTCGACCTTGATCCCGCGCAATTCGCCGATTCCGCCCAGATCGATGACATCCGCCGGTGCGGACAGGCGCATTGTCATGGCGGCGATCAACGTCTGCCCGCCGGCCAGCAGTCGGGAATCATCCGAAGCGGCCAGCTTCGCCGTCGCGTCCGCGACGCTCGATGCCTTGTGGTAATTAAATGCGTGCATGCTCAATCCTTTTCTTGTTTACACCCAACACAGAGGCACAGAGGACACGGAGAAAAACAAAATATGAATATGGAAAATTCCCGGCATTGCCACGGTCTGCATTCGATCCACTCGGTTTCTCTCTGTGAACTTTGTGTCCTCTGTGCCTCTGTGTTGGGTGGAGATGACCTAGGCCTTAGCTGCGGCCTGGATGGCTTTGACGATATTGTGATAACCAGTGCAGCGGCACAGGTTGCCGTCGAGCTCGGCGCGGATCTGTACCTCACTCGGATGCGGATGGCGTTTGAGCAGATCGATGGCGCTCATGACCATGCCGGGTGTGCAATAACCGCACTGCAAACCGTGATGATCGCGGAACGCCGCCTGCATCGGGTGCATGGTGCCGTCGGCCTTGGCCAGGCCCTCGATGGTCAGGATCGTGCTGCCCTGGGCCTGCACGGCCAGCATGTTGCAACATTTGACCGCCACGCCGTTCATGTGGATCGTACAGGCGCCGCATTGCGCGGTGTCGCAACCGATGTGCGTCCCGGTGAGCCGCAGCGTATCGCGGATGAAGTCCACCAGCAGCGTGCGCGGTTCCACGTCGGCACTGACGGGTTTTCCGTTCACGGTCATGGAGAGCCGGACTGGCATGGGTTTTCCCTTCTTGGCAGGTGAGGGCCGGGGTTACCGGCGAAAGTACAATCCTAGACAACCACGGCGGCGGGGGCAACCCGAACATTCATCGCGTTCGTGGCGTAGAATCCGGCGACGTTTCTTTTCTTGCAGCATAACGGATACGGGATAACAACATGGCAAAGTTCGGTATCGGTCAGGCGATGACCCGCAGGGAGGACCAGCGCCTCCTGTTCGGCACGGGCCAGTATGTGGACGACGTGGCGGTCGCAAACGAGGTTTTTGTCGCCTTCGTGCGCTCTCCGCATGCGCATGCGCGCATCGTCTCGATCAACGCAGGATCGGCGAAATCGGTGCCGGGCGTGGTGGCCGTGCTGACCGGCGCGGACCTCAAGGCGGATGGCATCGGACCGTTGCCCGACGGAGCCGGCCTGAAGCGCGCCGACGACAAACCGATGTGCGGCGCGCCGCACGACGCGCTGGCCATCGACACGGCGCGCTATGTCGGCGAACCCGTGGCCGCGGTGTTCGCGAAGACTCGCGACCAGGCCGAGGATGCCGCCGAGCAGGTGATGGTCGAATACAAGGAACTGCCCGCGGTCGTGACCATAGAAGCCGCCACCGCAAAAGGCGCGCCGCTGCTCTGGGCGGATGCGCCCGGCAACATCGCCGCGCAGACGGAATTCGGCAAGAAAGACCTGTGCGATGCCGCCTTTGCCAAAGCGAAGCACATTACCAAATTGTCCCTGTACAACCAGCGGCTGGTGCCGGTCAGCATGGAACCGCGCGGCAGCATCGCCGAATTCGACGCAGGCAGCGGGCGCGTGACCCTGCGCACCAGTTGCCAGAATCCGGCGGGCCTGCAGAAGACCCTGGCGGAATCCTGCCTGAAAGTGCCGATGCAAAGCGTCCGTGTCATTGTCGGCGACGTCGGCGGCGGCTTCGGCATGAAGACGCAGTTGTATGCCGAAGACGTGGTCTGCGCCTGGGCGGCGCGCAAGCTGAAACGCCCGGTGCACTGGCGCGCGAGCCGCAGCGAGGAATTCCTCGGCGGCAATCACGGCCGCGACCAGATCAATCATGCCGAGATCGCCTTCGATGCAGACGGCAAGATCCTCGGCTTTCGCGTCAACATCATCGGCAACATCGGTGCGCACGCCAGCGGACCGGGCGCCGTGATCGTGGTGGCCGTCGGCCCGAAGGTGATCACCGGCGTGTATCACATTCCCGCGCTGCATTTGCGCGGCACGGCGGTGATGACCAACACCAACCTGGTGGGCGCTTATCGGGGTGCCGGCCGTCCCGAAGCGATTTACCTGGTCGAACGCCTGATGGACCAGGCCGCCGCCGAGATGAAGATGGATCCCGCGGAATTGCGCCGGCGCAATTTCATCCAGCCTTCGCAAATGCCCTACAAGACGCCGATGGGCGAGAAATTCGACAGCGGCAACTTCCCGCACATGCTCGATCGCATCCTCGCGCAGGCGGATTGGAAAGGCTATGCGGCGCGGCGCGACGAATCGCGCAAGCGCGGCAAGTTGCGCGGCCGCGCGCTGTCGACTTTCCTGGAATGGACCGGCGTCGTGCACGAGGAAACCGTGAACCTGCATGTCGAGGCCGACGGGCGCGTGCTGGTTTACACCGCCATGCAGGCAATGGGGCAGGGCATCGAAACCAGCTACGTGCAGATTCTTTCGGAAACGCTGGACATCGATCCGGACAAGATCGTCATCGTGCAGGGCGACAGCGACATCGCGCAGGGCATCGGCAGCATGGGTAGCCGTTCGCTCTACATCGGCGGTTCGGCGATGCTGACCGCGTCCAAACAGACCATCGAAAAAGGCCGCGAACTTGCCGGTGACGCGCTGGAAGCGGCCGGGCAGGACATCGAATACCGCGACGGCCGCTTCAAGGTTGCGGGCACGGACCTCGGCATCGGACTGTTCGAACTCGCGGCGAAGCAGCCGGAGAAACGCATTGCGATTACGACGCTGCAAAAAGTGGACGGCCCGTCTTGGCCGAACAGCTGCCATGTCTGCGAAGTGGAAATCGATCCCGAAACCGGCGTCACGCAGATCGTGCGTTACACTACCATGGACGACGTGGGCCGCGTGATCAACCCTCTGATCGTCGCGGGCCAGGTGCACGGCGGTATTGCGCAGGCGGTCGGCCAGGCACTGCTGGAAAACACGCATTACGATCCCGAGAGCGGCCAGCTCATCACCGGCTCGCTGCTGGATTACTGCCTGCCGCGCGCGGACGATCTGCCGAGCTTCGATACTTCCACCGACGAGACCACGCCGTGCAAGATCAACCCGCTGGGCGCAAAGGGCGTCGGCGAGCTCGGCACCGTGGGCGGCACGCCGACCGTCATGAATGCGGTCATCGATGCGCTGCGTCACCTCGGCGTCAAGCAGATCGAAATGCCCGCCACGCCCGAAAAAGTCTGGCGGGCCATCAATCAGGCTAAAGCGGCTTAGGGACTACACCCAACACGGAGGCACGGAGGACACAGAGGGCACAGAGAAATGCGAAAGAGGGATAAGAGCGAGTAGTTGCGATGGTTGCATTGGCGACCACCGTAACAATGACGATCGATACTCTCCCAGCTCTTGGTTTTCTCCGTGTCCTCTGTGTTCTCCGTGCCTCCGTGTTGGGTGTAATCCTTAGGTATTGACCAGCGGAGCAAGCTGCAAGCGGGCGCGGGCGTTCCGGCCTCGAATTGAGCCAGATCAAGGACCGGCTGCCCCGCGGCGGTATCTTGATGGCTAACGCCACCCCCACAACAAAGACACCGCCATGCAGATTCCACTCCAGATCACGATGCACGAAATTCCCCAGTCTCCCGAACTCGAGGCGCACATCCGCGAAAAAGCCGGGAAGCTCGAGGAATTTCACCCGCGCATCACGAGTTGCCGCGTCACGGTGGAAAAGCTGGACCGGCACAGCCATCAGGGCGGCCAGTTCCGGGTCCGGATCGACGTGCGGGTGCCGGGCAAGGAAATCGTCGTCAACCGCGACCACAACGAAGATGTCTACGTGGCGCTGCGCGACGCCTTCGATTCGGCCAAGCGCCAACTCGAGGAGCAGGTGCGGGAAGCGCGCGGGGACGTGAAGCTGCATGAGGCTGCGCAGCACGGCAAGGTCGCGCGGATTGTCCGGGACGAGGGATACGGCTTCATCGAGACCGCGGATGGGCGCGAACTGTACTTCGGTCGGGACAACGTCGTGCACCCGAGCTTCGACCAGCTCGCGGTCGGCGCGAATGTGCAGTTCATCGAAGAAGCGGCGGCCGAAGGGGCGCATGCGCAGGCAAAGCGCGTTACCGCCGGCAAGCACCACTTCGAGTAACCGGCGGGCGTATCGCCCCGGGGAAAACAACCCCTGACGGGTGCCCGGTAACGGGCGACCGGAAGTCGACTGTCCGCGGCTTTGGCCTTAATTCTGCGTCGCCGCTTCCGGCCCTCAGACCGGCTGCGCCACGCGATCCAGTTGCAACCGTTCCCGAGCGGCCTGGTACTCGCGGCGCAGGCGCGCGATCAGTTCGCGCACCGGCGGGACATCGTCGATGTTGCCCACGCCCTGCCCTGCGCCCCAGATATCCTTCCACGCTTTGGCGGGGCGATCCGAACCGAAATTCATCGAGGTCTTGTCGACGGGGGCGAGGTTGTCCGGATCGAGGCCCGCGCGCACGATGCTCGGCTTCAAATAGTTGCCGTGCACGCCGGTGAAGAACGGCGTGTAAACCACGTCGGCCGCTTTGCTTGCCACGATCATCTGCTTGTACGCCTCTACCGCATTGGCTTCCTGCGTCGCGATGAAGCGCGTGCCCATATAGGCGAAATCCGCGCCCATCGCTTCGGCCGCGAGGATGCCGGCGCCGTCGGTGATCGAACCGGACAGCGCGATCGGTCCGGAGAAAAACCGGCGCACTTCGCGCAGCAGGGCGAAGGGACTCAGCGCGCCGGCATGGCCGCCGGCGCCGGCACACACCAGGATCAATCCGTCCACGCCGGCGGCCAGCGCCTTTTCCGCGTGGCGGATGCTGATCACGTCGTGAAATACCACGCCGCCGTACTCGTGCACCTTCTTCACGACATCGTCCGGCGCGCGCAGGCTGGTGATGATCATCGGCACGCGATGGCGGATGCAGGCATCGAGATCGCGCTCGAGCCGGTCGTTGGAGTGATGGATGATCTGGTTGACCGCGTAGGGCGCGACCTTCGCGCCGGGCTGCGCCTTGCGATGGGCATCGAGCGCGCTTTCGATCTGTTCCAGCCAGGTGTCGAGGACTTCGGCCGGGCGCGAATTCAGCGCCGGAAAGGAGCCGATCACGCCGTTGATGCATTGTTCGATGACCAGCGCCGGAACGCCGACGATGAACATGGGCGCGCCGATGACCGGCAGCGACATCTGAGCCTTCAGTTTGCTGACTAGCGACACGTTGCCCCCTTGATGAAATCCGCCGCGTAACTTGCCTGCCGCGCGGCGGCGAGTCAAGCAGACACCCACCCACCTCATCCCCCGCCTTCTCCCCCCTGAGGGCGGAGAAGGAGCTGAAATGCGGGAGCGCGACCAATGGTCGCCTGATTTTCCCTCTCCCTCCCCACCCTCAGAGGGGAGAAGGCGGGGTGAGGTGGGGCCATTAATTTGAATCCAGCCGCCCGGCGCGGACGTAAATCCATCCGAGCAGTCCTTCCGGCCCTGGAGCCGGCAGGGTAACAGCTCACGCGGCGCCGGAACTGCGTCGCGTAAGAGCCTCCGGGACGACCGGCACAGCCGGCCGTCCCGGTCCCAAGGGAAACTACGTCAAGAGGAGTACATACGATGAACGTCAATCGCAAAATGGTCAGTGCAGCACTCGCAACCACAGCCGCCGCGCTGTTCGCCACGTCCGCCGTCATCAGCACCGCAAACGCCGAGGATGTGAAAATCAAGTGTTACGGCGCCAACGCCTGCAAGGGCCACAGTGAGTGCAAGACTTCGATGAACGGCTGCAAGGGCAAGAACGCCTGCAAGGGCAAGGGCTTCGAGGAAATGACCGAGAAGGCCTGCATCGACAAGGTCGGCCGCGGATAGGCCGCCTGAGGGCGTCCCGAGGCACGAGGCGCGAGGGAACACTGTCCAGCCACGGTCTGGAACCTCGTGCCTCGCGCCCGGTGCCTCGTCCGGCGCTATACTTCCGCCATCGGAAAACCAGGCGGACACCGGAGGACAGGATGGGCGACATGATCGAGCAACGTGCCACCTTCAAATCGATGAAGGAAAGCACCAAGGCGGACTGGGACATCATCTCGTCGCGCCATCGGCCCTTTGCCGCCGCCCTGTCCGACCGCGTCATCGGCCATCTGAAATTGCTCGGCGGGGATACCGGCGGTTTCGCCGTCGATCGCCTGCAGCATTCCCTGCTCACCGCGACGCTGGCGCACAAGGGCGGGGAAGACGAGGAATATGTCGTATGCGCGCTGCTGCACGACATCGGCGACACGCTGGGTTCCTGGAACCACCCCGACGTATCCGCCGCGATCCTGAAACCGTTCGTCTCCGAAGCCAACCACTGGATGGTCGAGAAGCACGGCATCTTCCAGGGCTATTATTTCTTCGAGCACATCGGCCTGAATGCGAACATGCGCGAACAGTTTCGCGGACATGCGCATTTCGAACGCACTGCGCGCTTTTGCGAGATCTACGACAACCCCGCGTTCAATCCCGAGCTGGAATGCGCACCGCTGGAATTTTTCGAGCCGATGCTGAAACGCGTGTTCGCCGCGCCGAAGAATTCGATCTATAAAGACGCTTGTCATTCTGAATGAATGACACGCGTCCGAGCTGAAAGGTGAAAGCCGAAAGGGGAAAGTTAAAAGCGGAACCGCGCTGCCTGCAGCGTTATTGCCTTTACTTCTACCTTTAACCTTTCACCTTTTGGCTGCGATTGGCGTTTCGCCCGCCGGCAAATCTGCAACACTCCAGTCTCCCCCGAGCGCCTTGACCAACCGCACACTGGCCATCATGCGCCGGCGAGCAATATCCACCGCAGCCCGTTCGTTGGTCAGCGCGAAAGTCTGGGCGACGACCACATCGAGGTAGCTCGCAGCACCCGCTTCATAGCGGTTCGTGGTCTGCGCGACCGATCGCCGCGACGCCTTCACCGCCGATTCCTCGACCTGCGCCTCTTCGGCAAGGATGGCGAGTTCCGCGAGGTTGTCCTCCACGTCCTGGAAAGCGGTCAGCACCGTTTGCCGGTAGGCGGCAACGGTGCCGTCGTACGCGGCCTGCGCCTGGTCCGACACGGCGCGCCGGCGGCCGGCGTCGAACAGCGTCAGCGCAGCCGCAGGCCCGATCGACCAGAACCGGCTGGGCCAGTCGAGCCAGTTGGACGCCTTCTCGCTGGCAAATCCCGCGGTCGCGCCGATCGATAGGGTGGGATAGAACGCCGCTTTGGCGACACCGATCTGCGCATTGGCCGATGCCATCTGCCGCTCGGCAGAGGCAATGTCGGGGCGCCGCTCCAGCAGTTCCGACGGCAGGGCGAGCGGCACGACCGGGGGCAATGATTCCAGCCCCACTTGCGGCAGCGAAAATTCCGCCGGCGCTTTGCCGATCAGCACTGCGATCGCATGCTCCAGTTGTGCGCGCCGCACGCGCAAATCGACGGCTTGCGCCTGCGCGGTCCTGAGCTGGGTTTCCGCCTGGGCCACGTCGGCATCCGAGGCAACCCCGCCTTCATGCCGGTTGATGGTGAGCTCATGCGCCTTGCGGTAGGACACCAGCGTCCGGTCGAGCAAGAGCCGCTCGCTGTCGATGCCACGCAGCAGAAAATAATTCACCGCGAGTTCGGCCTGCAGGCTGAGCCTGATGGTCTCGAGATCCGCTGCGAAGGCCTGGGCGCTGGCCTCGCTGGATTCGACCGCGCGCCGCACGCGCCCCCAGATGTCGAGCTCCCAGGAAACATCCAGCGGGAGCTGGAATTCGTTGGCCGGTCCGATGTTCGAATCAGGCGTGCCGAATTTGTTGCCGGAATTACGGAAGCGGCTCACTGAGGCGCCCGCCGTCACGGTTGGAAAATAGCTGCTGCGCGTACCTTCGACCAGCGCCCGCGCCTGGCGGTAGCGAGACGCCGCAACCAGCAGGTCCTGATTGGAACTCGTCACCACATCCTCGAGCGCGTTCAGCAGCGGATCTTCATACACCGTCCACCACTTGCCGCGGCTGGCGCGATCCCCGGGTTTCGCGATCTTCCATGCAGTACCGTCCGCGGCTGCTTCCTTGAAATTGGCCGGCACGGAAACTCCGGGCTTCACATAGTCGGGACCGACCGTGCAGGCCGGCAAGGCAACACAGGCTGACAGTACGAGGCCGGCGAGCGAAAGCGCGGAAGGCCGTTTGACGAATCGCGCGCTGCGCATCGCCTAGCTCTTTTTCTCGGGGGCCGCGGGACTGGCTGCGGGTGCCTGCTTCGCCGGTTCGGACTTGGCCGGCTCAGGCTTGCCGGCTTCCGGCTTTGCCACCGGTTGTTCGGCCTTGGCAGGTTCCTGCGCGACGCGCACCTGCGCGCCGGACACCAGCGAATCGGAGGGATTCAGGATGATCGAATCCGTCGCGCTCAGGCCCGACACGACTTCGACTTCGGAACCATAGTCCTTGCCCAGCTTGATCGGCGTGAGCACGGCGTGGTCGCCCTGGAGAACGGCGACCATCACGCCCTCGGGGCGGAAGAGCAGCGTATTCACCGGCACGATCAGCGCCGCATGCTCCGACGAGAGCTTCAGATGCACCTGCGCATAGGAGCCGGGCAGAAGCTCGCCTTTTTCGTTGTCCACGTCGACTTCGGAAAGCAGCGTGCGCGTCGCCGCGTCGATGGACTGGGAGCTGCGGGCAAACGTGCCCTTGAAGCGCTGGCCGGGAAATTCCGCCAGGGTCAGTTCGGCCGTCATGCCCGGTCCCACCTCGCGTGCGTACGACTGGGGAACGTTCACGAACGCGCGCAGCCGCTTGGTGGAGGCGATATGGAACATTTCCTTCGCGGGCCCGATGCCGGCATCGATCAGCATGCCGACGTCTACGTTGCGCGCGGTGATCACGCCGTCGAAGGGGGCGTGAAGTTTCTTGAACGATTGCAGCTTCTCCAGCCGCAGGACGTTGTAGCGTGCCGCTTCCAGCACCGCCTTGCGGGCGGCCATGTCGTTGCGTTTCTCGTCGGCCTCCTGTTTCGAGACCGAGTCCGTCTTGAGCAGTGCTTCCCAGCGCGCCGCGGTGGATTGCGCGAACTTGTAGTTAGCCTCCGCGGTGGCGTGATCCGCCCTTGCCTGCTGCAACTGGTCGTCGAGTTCCGGCGCGTCGATTTCCGCCAGCAGTTCGCCGGCCTTTACCTTCTTGCCGATATCGGCGTACCAGCGTTTCAGATAACCGGTGGTCCTCGCGTAGATCGGGGTATCGGAAAAAGCCTGCAGGTTGCCCGGCAGGACAAGCTCCTGGGAGCCGCTCGTCGTTTTCGGTTTGGTGACCGACACGGTCGTCACGTTGTGGTTTGCGGTTTCCTTTTTCAGGTCGGCGCGCGCGACCAGCCGCGGCTGAATGCCGAAGAAAAAGGTTGCAGCACCGAGGATCAGCACCGCGGCCAGCAGCCACCAGCGCCGCGAGAGGCGGCGCTTCGGGGCCGTCCGGAAGTGGGCTTTCGCGAGATCGGACTCGCTCAGCTCGTTTTTATATTCAGGATCTTTGGATGTCATCTGTCTGCCTCTGGCGAAAAGCTTATGCCGGTTGCGGACTTTGCCTGCTCGCAGCGGCATCGCGGCGGCGTCCGATGAAACCGTGAATGAATGCGAATACCACCGGTACGAAGAACAGCGTGGCGACGGTGGCGAGCAGCAGGCCGCCG
Organism: Betaproteobacteria bacterium; assembly: GCA_025357235.1. Taxonomy (GTDB): domain Bacteria; phylum Pseudomonadota; class Gammaproteobacteria; order Burkholderiales; family JACQAP01; genus JACQAP01. The sequence goes on along the minus strand of JANXPQ010000200.1, from coordinate 4,181 downwards.
ATCACCGCCCGGCCCAGCGGAGAGTTCTGCTCACCCCCTTCGCCCAGGCCTAGCGACATCGGCACCATGCCGATGATCATTGCAAGCGCGGTCATCAGCACCGGGCGGAAGCGGCTGAAGCCCGCGTCGAGCGCGGCGGTCACGGAGTCGACCCCGGTCTGCAGGCGCTCGCGCGCGAAGCTCACCACCAGAATACTGTTGGCCGTGGCAATGCCCATCGCCATAATGGCGCCGGTCAGCGCCGGCACGCTCACCGTGGTGCCGGTGGCAAACAGCATCCAGACGATGCCGGCCAGCGCGGCCGGCAGCGCGGTGATGATGATGAACGGATCCAGCCAGGACTGGAAGTTCACCACCATCAGCAGGTAGACCATGACGATGGCGAAGATCAGGCCGTACAGCAGCCCCTGGAACGACGACAGCATGGTTTCGATCTGGCCGCGCACGATCAGGCGCGAACCCTTGGGCAGGTCTTTCATGCTCGCGTCGACGATCTTGTTCACGTCATCCGCCACGCCGCCGAGGTCGCGACCTTGCGTTGCCCCGAAAATATCGAGGACGGGCTGCACATTCCAGTGACTGCTCACGGCACGCTCGGCGCCCCGGCTGACAGTGGCCAGGTCCCCCAGGATGCTGGAGCGCGTCGAGTTCGGCCCGGAAATCGGAATGTTCGCCAGCGCCTGCAGGGAGTCGACGTTGTATTGCGGCGTCTGCGTGATGATGTTGTAGGTCACCCCGTTCTTCGGATTGAGCCAGAAAGACGGGCTGGTCTGGAAGCTGCCGCTCAATGCGATCAGCAGGTTCGAGGCGACGTCTTTCTGCGAGAAGCCGGCCTGTTGCGCGCGCGTCCTGTCCACATTGATGTCCAGCCGCGGCTGGTCGGAGGGCTGCTGCACGCGCAAGTCGGCAATGCCGTCCACCTGCTTGAGCTTCTGGTACAAACCGAGGGTGAAGTCGCGATTGGCCTGGATGTTACGGCCCACGATCTGCACGTCGATCGGCGCCGGCAGGCCGAAATTGAGAATCTGGCTGACGATGTCCGCGGGCAGGAAATAGAAAGTGAGACCGGGGAATTTCTCCGGCAGCTGCTGGCGCAACTCCTTCATGTAGTGCTCGGTCGGTCCGTGCCCCGCATTCAGCGACACCTGGATGTCTGCATCTGCCGGGCCGAGCGTACCGGACATGTTGTAGGACATATTGGTGCCGGAGAGCGGCAGGCCGATGTTGTCGATGATGGTCGCGACCTCGCTGGCCGGAATGATCCGGCGGATCTCGCTCTCCACCAGGTCGCACAACCGCGCCGTTTCCTCGATGCGCGTGCCGGTCTTGGCGCGCACATGAAGTTTGAACTGGCCGGCGTCGACGGTCGGAAAGAAATCACGGCCGACGAAAGGCAGCAGTCCGCCCGAGGCGATGCAGGCGGCGAGGAATAAAATCATGAAGAATTTCTGGTGGCGCATGCAGCGCTCCAGGATTCCGTGGTAGCCGTCGCGCACGCCTTCGAAACCGCGCTCGAACGCGTGGTGGAAGCGGACGAACGGATTGCGGCTCACTTTCGGGTGGCCATGCACCAGAACACCCGCGCGCAGGAGATACTTGGCCAGCGTAGGCACCAGCGTGCGCGAGAACACATACGAGGCCAGCATGGCGAACACCACGGCTTCGGCCAGCGGCACGAACAGATAGCGCGCTACGCCGGTGAGCAGGAACATCGGCACGAACACGATGCAGATCGCCAGCGTGGACACGAAAGTGGGGATCGCGATCTGCTGGGCGCCATCCAGGATCGCCTGATCAAGTTCCTTGTCCTGCTCCAGGTGCTGGCTGATGTTCTCGATGGCGACCGTGGCGTCGTCCACCAGGATGCCGACCGCCAGCGCCAGGCCCCCGAGGGTCATGATGTTGATGGTCTCGCCCAGCGCGAACAGCGCGATGATCGAAGTCAAAATTGCCAGCGGGATCGTCACCGCGATAATCAGCGTGCTGCGCCAGCTGCCGAGGAAGAGCAGGATCATGAGCGCGGTCAGGCAGCCGGCGAGGATCGCTTCGTGGATCACGCCGTCGACCGCGGCACGCACGAAGATCGACTGGTCGGTCGCGATCTTGGTCACCAGGTCGGGCGGCAGGCCCGCCTGCATCTTCGGCAGTTCGGCCTTGACCCGGTCGACGATATCCAGCGTGGACGCGGTGCCGTACTTGAGGATGTTGACGAGCACTGCGCGCTGGCCGTCGTGGCGCACAATGTTGGTCTGCGGCTGGAAGCCGTCATGCACTTGCGCGACGTCGCGGATATAGATGGTGCCGCCGGGCCCGGTCCTGATCGGCAGGTCGTTCAGCTCGGCGATGGTCTTCGGGCTGCCGTTCATGCCGATGTTGTATTCGAACTCGCCGATTTTCGCGGTGCCGGTCGGGAGCACCAGGTTCTGCGCATTTACGGCATTCACCACGTCCAGCGGCGACAGGTTCTTCGCCTGCAGCTTGCGCGAGTCGATGTCCACCATCACCGAACGGAACTTGCCGCCATAGGGATACGGCATGACCGCGCCCTGCACGGTGGCGAGCTGGGTGCGCATGAAACTGTTGGCCAGGTCGAAGATTTCGTGCTCGCCGAGCGATTTGCTCGACAGCGACAGCTGCAGGATCGGAACCGTCGACGCGTTGTAGGTGAGGATCAGCGGCGGCACCGTGCCCTGCGGATAGCCGCCGATCACGGTCTGGGCGATGGCGATGATCTGGGCGAGCGACGCGGGCAGGTTGGCGGTCGGATGGAAGAACACCTTGACGACGCCGATGCCGTTGTAAGTCTGCGATTCGATGCGCGCGATGTCGTTCACCGTGGCCGACATGGCGCGCTCGTAGTTCGTGACGATGCGCCCCTCCATTTCCTCGGTGGACAGGCCGGTGTAGCGCCAGATGGTGCTCACCACCGGGATGTTGATGTTGGGGAAGATGTCCGTGGGCGTTCGCATGATGGCGAGCGGCCCGATGATCAGGATCAACAGCGCCAATACGATGAAGGTGTACGGGCGGCGAAGCGCGAGCTGGACAATCCACATGGCGGTGACGTTATTGCGGGTGCTTGAGGATCAGGACAATGAAACCCGTCGCTGTGGGACGGGTTTGGCCGGCTTTCTGAACTCTCGTTTTGTTATTCAGGTGCTCGACTTCCACATCGAGCCGCCATTGGGTTCATCTCGCAAAACAAAAACCGCAGGCAGCGCGGAAAAACGCCTGCGGTAGCAATCATCATAACAGATGTGCGGCACTCCGCCATTTCGTGCGGTGCATGCGCCCCGAAGAGACGAAGGCGTCGCCGTGGGTCGACGTCCCGCATGCCACGCGGTTCGTGCGCTCGCGAGGGGATTCCTGGACTTTGCAGGCGGTGCGGAACCAGTTGCCGCAAGCCGGTTCCAATCCGGAAGAACGTCGGCTAATCTATGAGGCAATGGACCGGCCTTCGAAGCTCAAAAAGACCCCAAAAATGCTCTCAAGAGTCATCGGCGCCCTTTTCCTGTTTTACGCAACCGCCTGCCTGGCGGAGGAGCCTCCTTCCGAACCATCCAATGACGGCCGGCTGACTTTTGTATTCGCGCCGTACGTCCATCATTACCACTACGACGCCAACCACACCAATACGCCCTGGCTCACCGGTCTCGAGTGGACCCAGCCCGGATCCTGGCTCGGGCTCGAGTATGGTGCGGTTTATTTCCGCAATTCATTCGCCCAACCCAGCGTGTATGCCTATGCCGGCAAACGCTGGTTCGCCGGCAGCGATGAGCAAGGCGCCTACCTGAAGGTCACCGCGGGTCCCCTCTACGGATACCGCGGACAATACGAGCACAAGGTTCCGTTCAATCACGACGGTCTGGCCTGGGCCGTCATTCCCGGGCTCGGCTACCAGTATCGCAAGGTGGATGTCCAGTTCGTCTTTCTCGGCTCCGCGGCACTCCTGGTCACATTCGGCTACGACTTCCCGAAGTGAGCTGACGACGCGCTACCCATGCGGCTTGCACGAGCCTAAGGGAAACACTGAACAAGTCTCCCGCTGCGTGGTCGTAGTGTGAGACGCAAACGGGAGGGTTTCATTGTGAAACAGATGACATTGGCAACGGCGAAAGGATTTGAGGTACACGGCAGAGCCACACGCAAGGCGGAGTTTCTCGCACGCATGGAAGCGTTGG
>JANXPQ010000193.1 GCA_025357235.1 Betaproteobacteria bacterium | reverse complement strand
CTCCACGTGAATAATTTTCACGTTCAACTCGTCGATATCCGCGCCATCGTTATGCTCGGCATTGGCAATCGCCGATTCGAGCACCTTGCGAATGATCTTGGCGCCTTTCTTGGGACTGAAGGCCAGCAGATTGAGCGCCTTGTCCACGGGCATTCCGCGAATCTGGTCTGCGACCAGCCGGCCCTTCTGGGCCGACAACCGCACACCGCGCAGTACAGCAGAAGTTTTCATAGTCATATCTTCCTCGTCACCCTACTTCTTCGGACCCGAAGACGGGGCAACAGAAGCTTTCTTGTCTCCGGTATGACCCTTGAAGGTCCGGGTCAACGCAAATTCGCCGAGCTTGTGTCCGACCATGTTCTCGCTGATATAGATCGGCACATGCTGCCGGCCATTGTGAATCGCGATGGTCAGCCCGACGAAATCGGGAAGGATGGTGGAGCGGCGCGACCAGGTTTTGATCGGGCGCTTGTCTTTGGACGCACGCGCCGTCTCCACCTTCTGCACCAGGTGGTGATCGACGAACGGGCCTTTCTTGATCGAACGTGCCATATGTCCTTACCCTTTATTTGCCGTGGCGGTTACGCACGATCATGCTGCGCGTGCGCTTGTTGCGGCGGGTCTTGTAACCCTTGGTTGGCGTGCCCCATGGGCTCACCGGATCGCGACCGGCCGCGGTCTTGCCTTCGCCGCCGCCGTGCGGATGGTCGATCGGGTTCATGGCTACGCCGCGAACTGTCGGACGCACCCCACGCCAGCGAACTCGGCCGGCCTTGCCGATCGATTCAAGGTTGTGCTCCTCGTTACCCACCTCGCCGATGGTGGCACGGCAGTCGACGTGCACCTTGCGGATTTCGCCGGAACGCAAACGCAACTGCGCGTACACACCTTCACGCGCCAGCAATTGCACCGATGTGCCAGCCGCACGGGCCAATTGAGCGCCCTTGCCAGGCTGCATTTCAATGCAGTGAATCGTGGAACCGACCGGAATGTTACGCAACGGTAGCGTATTGCCCGATTTGATCGGCGCTTCCGAACCATTGATGACTTCCTGGCCGACGGTCGCGCCTTTCGGTGCGATCACGTAACGGCGCTCGCCATCGGCATAGCAAAGCAATGCGAGGCTGGCGCTGCGGTTCGGATCGTACTCGAGCCGTTCGATCTTGGCCGCGATGCCGTCCTTGTCGCGAACGAAGTCGACAATGCGATAGTGCTGCTTGTGGCCGCCGCCCTGATGACGCGTAGTGATGTGGCCACTGTTGTTGCGACCGGCGCGTTTGCTCTGCTTTTCGATCAGCGCGGCAACCGGCCTGCCCTTATGCAGCTCCGGATGGACGACCTTGACGAGCGCACGGCGACCCGGCGATGTCGGTTTGACTTTGACCAGTGCCATTTACTTGGTCTCCCCTGCGGCGAAATTGATTTCCTGGCCCGGCTTCAGGCAAACGTACGCCTTCTTCCAGTGGCGGCGCCGGCCGATGAAGCGGCCAAAACGCTTTTCCTTGCCCTTGACGTTGGCCACCTGGACGCTGTCGACCTGCACTTTGAACAGCAACTCCACCGCGGCTTTGATCTCGGGCTTGGTCGCATCCGAAACGACGCGGAAAATCACCTGTTCGTTTTTGTCGGCAACATAGGTGCTCTTTTCCGAAACCACCGGAGCGAGCAGGACCTGCATCAGGCGTTCCTGATTGAAACCGTTCTGCTTGATAGTGGCTTCGCTCATGCCAGCATCTCCTCGAATTTAGCGACCGCACCTTTGGTAATCAGCGTGTTGTCGAAGCGCAGCAAGCTGACCGGATCAGCGTGCTTCGGTTCGATCACGAGAATATTTGGCAGGTTGCGTGCCGACAGAATCAGGTTCTCGTCGAGCTTGTCGGTAATGATCAGCACATTCTCCATGCCCATTTCCTTGACCTTTTGGGCCAGCAACTTGGTCTTGGGTGAAGTCAGTGCGAAGTCCTCCACAACGGCGAGCCGACCGTCCCGCGCAAGCTGCGACAGGATCGCAGCCAAGCCGGCACGGAACATCTTGCGATTGACCTTGTGGCTGAAGTTCTCGTCCGGGCTATTCGGAAATATCTTGCCGCCGCCGCGCCACAGCGGACTGGAAGCCATACCCGCACGTGCACGACCGGTGCCCTTCTGGCGCCATGGTTTGCGGGTGGATTTGGCGATGTCACTGCGGCCCTTCTGCGCACGCGCGCCCATGCGTGCATTGGCCAAGTGTGCCGTGACGACCTGGTGCACCAGAGACTCGTTGTATTCGCGGCCAAATAGTTCATCCGACGCCTTCACGCTGGCGGTGGCCTGACCCTTCGCGTCGATCAGTTTCAATTCCATTACGCCCTCGCCTTCACGGAAGGATGCACGACCAAGCCGCCACCTTCGGAGCCAGGTACCGCCCCCTTGATCAGCAGCAGTTGGCGCTCGGCGTCGATGCGCACGATCTGCAGTTTCTGCGCCGTGCGCTTCACCGCACCCAAATGACCGGCCATGCGCTTGCCGGGAAAAACGCGGCCCGGATCCTGCGCCATGCCGATGGAGCCGGGCACGTTGTGGGAACGCGAATTGCCGTGAGTGGCACGGTTCGAGGAGAAATGGTGACGTTTGATAACGCCAGAAAAACCCTTGCCGACGGTCGTGCCGGTGACGTCCACCAGCTGGCCGACCTTGAATATGTCGACGCCGATCTGCCCGCCAACCTTGATATTGGCAAGTTGATCGGGTTCCACGCGAAATTCACTGAGAACGTGACCAGCCTCGACGCCGGCCTTAGCAAAGTGCCCGGCGGCGGGCTTGCTGACACGACTCGCGCGGCGCTTCCCGAATGCGACCTGGACCGCGGCATAACCGTCGGTTTCCGGCGTCTTGATCTGGGTCACGCGATTGTTCGACACGTCGACGACCGTCACCGGGACGGCGTCGCCATCGTCGGTAAACAGTCTCGTCATGCCGATCTTGCGACCGACTAGTCCTAAGCTCATTTTTGTTTCCCTTTGACAAAAGGGGCCAGTTGCAATTGACCGGCCGATCTATTTTTACCGGGCCGCCTCTTATGAGACCGGGCCCGGGTACTACTTTTTACAGCTTGATCTCTACATCCACGCCCGCGGGCAAGTCGAGCTTCATCAATGCATCTACCGTCTTGTCCGTGGGATCGATGATGTCCATCAATCTCAGATGCGTACGGATCTCGAACTGATCGCGTGAGGTCTTGTTCACATGCGGGCTGCGCAGCACATCGAAACGCTCGATGCGGGTGGGCAGCGGAACCGGGCCCTTGACGACGGCGCCGGTGCGTTTCGCAGTCTCGACAATTTCGATCGCCGACTGGTCGATCAGGCGGTAATCGAACGCTTTCAACCGAATGCGGATTTTCTGGCTTTGCATTTTCGTTATTCCAATATTTTGGCGACGACACCGGCGCCCACGGTACGGCCGCCTTCGCGGATGGCAAAGCGCAAGCCCTCTTCCATCGCAATGGGCTGAATCAACTGCACCGTGATCCCGATGTTGTCCCCGGGCATCACCATTTC
>JANXPQ010000174.1 GCA_025357235.1 Betaproteobacteria bacterium | reverse complement strand
CTTGAATGCGGGGTTGCGCAGATAACACCAGAGCACGGTGGCCAGCCCCATGTCATGCGCCATCTCGAAGCATTTCGCCACCTCGACGATCTGCCGGGCGGATTCCGGCGAGCCGAAATAAATGGTCGCGCCGACCGAGACCGCGCCCATGTCGCGCGCCTGCTTGATGCTACCGAACAGGATCTGGTCGTATTTGTTGGGATAGGTCAGGAATTCGTTGTGGTTGATCTTGAGCAGGAACGGGATCCGGTGCGCATACTTGCGCGCGCATGCCCCGAGCACCCCCAGAGTCGAAGCCACGGCATTGCAGCCGCCCTCGATGGCGAGCTTGACGATGTTCTCGGGGTCGAAATAAGCCGGATTCTTGGCGAACGATGCACCGGCGGAGTGCTCGATGCCCTGGTCCACGGGCAGGATGGACAGGTAGCCGGTGCCGCCCAGCCGGCCATGGTCGAACATCTGCTGCAGGCTGCGGATCACCGGCAGGGTGCGGTCCGACGGGGCGAACACGCGCTCGACGAAATCCGGCCCCGGCAGGTGCACCGTTTCCTTCGGAATGCCTTTGCAGACGTGGCTCAGCAGCTTGTCGGCATCGGCGCCGAGCAGCTTGACGATGTCGGTTTCTCCTGCTGTCTTGACGGCGGTGACGGCTGACATGATGCGGTTCTCCTGAATGCGGTTGGCGATATTATCCACCGGCTCGGTGCGCGCGTTAAGCGTCCCTTATAATGCTCCGATCGGCCCTGACCAAGAAGAAAGCATGATTTATTCCCTCGGCGACAGAAAAGTCATCACCCGCGGCGATTACTGGGTTGCGGACAACGCGACGGTCATCGGTTCCGTGGTGCTGGAGCATAACGCCAGCGTCTGGTTCAACTGCGTGGTGCGCGGGGACAATGACCTGATCACCATCGGCGAAGGCTCGAACGTGCAGGACGACTGCGTGCTGCATACCGACGAAGGCGTGCGGCTCACCATCGGCAAGAACGTGAGCATCGGCCATCAGGTCACGCTGCACGGCTGCACCATCGGCGAGGGCAGCCTGATCGGCATCAAATCGACCATCCTCAACCACGCCAAGATCGGCAAGCACTGCCTGATCGGCGCGCATGCGCTGATCACCGAAGGCAAGGAAATTCCGGACCGCTCGCTGGTGGTGGGCTCGCCGGGTAAAGTGGTGCGGCAACTCACCGACGAGGAAGTGGCGAAGCTTCTGGAGAATGCGCTGCACTATGTGACAAACTTCCAGCGCTACCGGCTGGATCTGAAGGTTCAGCCGGGCTGACCGTGTCCGCGCCCGCCACAGGTCCCGCGCAACATCTAATCAAGTTCGGATTCAAGATCCGCACGCGCAGCGGTTTGCCGGTGGACAACCTCGTCGTTCACGCGCGCGACCAGGCGGAAGCGGAGCGCAAGATCACGCAGATGTACATGCACTGCGAAATCATGGAGTGCAAGCAGATCGCCTCGACGGCCAGGGAAGAAGGCAGCGACCTTGAAGGCATCATCTCGCTGATATCGAGGCAGCAGGATCCGGACGAAGAAAAGCCGTAACGGGGGACTCGGTAGTGACTTCGGGTTCGCGCCGCTCGATAAAGCCGACATGGATCAGTTCCTCCAGCAGCGCCTCATAGTCCTTCGCTCCACGACTGTCGGGCGAATGCGCGAAGACATCCTTCTTTGACGCGGGGCTTTCGGCGACGCTGACGTTCTCCGTGATCCTGGTGTCGCAGACCTCGTCGCCCAGCCGCGCCTTGAGCTCGTCGTAAATCTGGTGCGACATCTTGCGGCGGCCATCGAAGCGCGTCATCACATAGCGCCGCGGCACGCGTTTTCTCAGCACGTGCTCCAGCGCCTTCAGCGTTTTCTCGACCTGGTGCACGCTCTGCACAGCCAGGTAGTCGGCGGAGACCGGGATCAGCACGCGGTCCGACGCGAAAATTGCGCTCAAGGAGAGCACGCCCAGCATCGGGCAGCAATCCAGTACGATCGGCCGGCCGGTATTGAGGTTTTCCTTGACGATGCCGACGTTGAGCCGGTTGAGGATGTTCGGGCCTTTGCCGAATTGCGTATCGACTTTCGACAGTTCGACGTGCGCAGGGATGACCAGCCAGCCGCCCGCCGCGGGGCGGATCAACTGCGTCAGCGGCTTGGTGCTTTCGTAAAAGCCGAACATCGAATCGTCGGCATTGCCGACGGTCGTGCCGCATATATAAGAGAGATGGGCCTGCGGATCGAGGTCGATCGACAACGGGTTGTAGCCCCGCCGGGCGAGCGCCGCCGTGAGGTTGAGTGAAGTCGTGGTCTTGCCGACCCCGCCCTTCTGATTGAACACCGCGATCTTGGCCATGGCCTCCCCGCCAACGACCTGCATGAACCGCTTGGGAAAGACGAACACAATACTAATTGAATCAGCCGCTTGTCAATCTGATTTGAGATTACTTCGACATCCGGAGCCGCGTGCCGGCCGGTATGGCCGGAAATCTGCGTTCCGGACAGGGGCCTTGTCAGTCTTATCGCCACCGCCGCTGCCAAACATGAGTATGCGCGCCGCGTTTGCCCCTCAGCCCGCCCGCGCGAGCCACGACGGGGCGAAGGAAGGGCGGCACAGCTGTGATAAAGTTCTTGTCTCGCTTTCCGCACTGCGTGATGCGCCAATATCGCGGCATCGGTCGGTGCGGTGTCCTTCAAGATAATAATGAGCAACGATCCCTTCCTCATTGCGCTCGAACGCATGGGGTTGCTTCAGCCCGGCGAATCTCCCGCCATTGCGCCGCTCACCGGCGGTGTGTCCTCGGACATCGTGCGCGTGGACCTCAGGAGCGGCCCGATCTGCATCAAGCGCGCACTGCCCAAACTGAAGGTCCAAGCCGACTGGCACGCCTCGGTCGAGCGCAACCAGTACGAAATCGAATGGATGCGCACCGCGGCGGCCATCAATCCGCAGGCGGTGCCGAAGGTGCTCGGCGAAGACCGCGAAACCGGCATGTTCGCGATGGAGTTCCTCGACGGGGAACGCTACCCCGTGTGGAAAACGCAGCTGCGCGACGGCGAAATTTCGATGGACACCGCGCGCGAAGTCGGCCGGCGCATCGCCGCCATTCACGGCAGCACCGCGGGCCGCATCGAGATCGCGAACAAATTTCCCACGGATCACATTTTCTTTCCGATCCGCCTCGAGCCTTACCTGTCCGCCACGGCGAAGAAGCACCCCGATTGTGCCGGCCGGCTGGAAAGCCTGGTGCGCGTGACCGGCGCGACCAAGAAAGCGCTGGTGCACGGCGACGTCAGCCCGAAAAATATTCTGGCGGGGCCGAGCGGCCCGGTGTTCCTCGATGCCGAATGCGCGTGGTACGGCGATCCGGCGTTCGATCTGGCGTTCTGCCTGAATCATCTGCTGCTCAAATGCGTGTGGCGGCCGCAATGGCAGGCGCGCTACATGGAGAGCTTCGACGCACTGGCCGGGAGCTATCTGACAAACGTCACCTGGGAAGCCCGCGAAGATATCGAAGAGCGCACCGCGCACTTGCTGCCGGGCCTGTTCCTGGGACGGGTGGACGGCAAGTCACCGGTGGAATACATCACGATCGACACGCAGCGCGAACCGGTGCGCCGTGTCGCGCGCGCGCTGCTGCTCCATCCGGTGGACAGCCTTGCCGGCGTGCGTGCAGCCTGGCAGAGCGAACTCGCCAGACAATGACAGAAGCGAACGATTCATGACCGACACCACCATCACCAAAATTCATGGCCGCCGCGTATGGGATTCCCGGGGCCGGCCGACCGTCGAAGTCGAAGTGCACGTCGCAGGCGGTTCGGTCGGCCGGGCAATCGCTCCCGCGGGCGCTTCGCGAGGATCGAATGAAGCCGTGGATCTGCGCGACGGCGGACAGGCATTCGGCGGCATGGGGGTGTCGAGAGCGGTGGCGAATGTCAACAAAGACATCTCCCGCCTGCTGCTCGGATGCAACGCCTTGCGCCAGGCCGAAATCGACGACGAACTGATCGCGTGCGATGGCACGCCGAACAAATCCAGGCTCGGCGGCAATGCCATGATCGCCACGTCGATGGCGGTGCTGCATGCCGTGGCCGGTGCGCACCGGATGCCGCTCTACGCCTATCTCGCGCAGGGCAAGAGCGTGCGCATGCCATTGCCGGAAATCCAGATTTTCGGCGGCGGCGTGCACGCTGGACGGCGCGTCGACATCCAGGACTTCATGGTCATGGCACTGGGCGCGCACAGCTTCAACGATGCCGCCGCGATGACCGCAGAAATCTATCGCGCCGCCGGCGACTTGATGAAAGAAGCGGGCAAGCTCCAAGGTGTGGCCGACGAAGGCGGCTTCTGGCCGGCATTCGATTCCAACGAAGAGGCGCTCACCATGCTGATGCGCGCGATCGAGCGCGCGGGCTACCGTCCCGGCGAGGATGTCGGCATCTCGCTCGACATCGCGGCTTCCGAATTCGGCCGCGAGGGCCGCTACCGGCTCGGCCTGGAAAGTCGCGAACTCGACAGCGATGGCTTGTGCGAATTGCTGCTGGGATGGCTCGACCGCTATCCGATCGTTTCGATCGAAGACCCCGTGGCCGAAGACGACGCCGAAGGCATGAGGAAATTCACCGCGGCGGCCGGGAAAAAAGTGCAGATCATCGGCGATGATTTTCTGGTGACCAACGCCGCGAGAGTGAAAGACGCGGTGGCTTCCGGCGCCTGCAATGCCGTGCTCATCAAACCCAACCAGGCCGGCACCGTGACCGAAACCAAGGCGGCCCTGGACGCGGGCAAGCGCGCCGGCTGGGGCACCATCGTCTCCGCGCGCTCGGGCGAAACCGAGGACGTCACCATCGTGCACCTCGCCGTGGGCTGGGATGCCGGACAACTCAAGGTCGGTTCCTTTGCGCGTTCGGAACGCATGGCCAAGTGGAACGAGGCGTTGCGCATCGAAGAGCAGCTCGGCAGCAAGACGAGCTTCGCCGGCCGCAGTGTATTGCCGGAACAGAAGGACCGTGCATAACATGAAGGGCCGTGAATTCGTGAATATCGTAACCAGTGCAACAACGCCACCTTTGCGGCATTTATGGGCCTTAGCCCCGTATCCCATGCGGACACGTTATTCACGGCCGGTCAGATGACTACCGCAGAAGCCCTGCATCACCGCCGCACCTTGCGCGGCATCGGGTTGATCATGTCCGCGGTATTCATGTTCTCGGCGATGGACACGCTCGCCAAATACATGCTCAAGTCGTACCCGATATCCGCGCTGATGTGGGCCCGCTACATGGTTCACGTCGTGGTAATGATGGCCTGGCTGGGCCCGCGAATGGGAAAGAAGCTGTTCCACACCTCGCACCCGTGGCTGCAGATCCTGCGCGGCGTGCTGTTGGTGGGGAGCACGACCTTTTTCTACTTCGCGTTGCGCTACCTGCCGCTGGCGGAAGCCGCGGCCATTACCTTCGTCGGGCCGGTGCTCACGGCGCTGCTGTCCGGCCCGATGCTGGGCGACAAGGTCACCCGGCGCCAATGGATCGCCGTCACGCTGGGGTTCACCGGCGTTTTGATCATCATGCGGCCTGGCGGTGGGGTGCTCTCGCTTCCCGCCATGTTTCCGCTCGCAACCGCGATCCTGTTCAGCATGTATCAGATCGTGACGCGCAAGCTTTCGGGGCGGGAGCATCCGTATACGTCGCTGTTCTACACCGCCCTCGTCGGCGGGGCGATCACCAGTTTCGCGGTCCCGCTGCATTGGATTACGCCGACTCTGACCCAGGCGGGATTCGTGGTTTGCATCGGCTTTCTCGGCGGCTTCGGCCACCTGCTGCTGATCCGCGCCATGGAGCGCACGTCGCCCTCGACGCTGGCGCCGTTTGTCTATTCGCAACTGATCTGGTCGACGCTGCTGGCCTTTCTGGTTTTCGGCGATTTTCCGGAGCCCATGACCCTGTTCGGCATGCTGGTCGTCGTCGCGGCCGGAATGCTCGCGGTGAACTGGAAACACATGCGACGATTGAGCGATGCCGACGACCAGACCGGCACGCACTGACAACGAGGAACGTCCATGACCCGATCGACACCACACACACGCGACACATACCGCCACTTCCAGGCCATACCAACGCGCTGGACGGACAACGACGTATACGGCCATGTCAACAACGTCGTCTACTACAGCTACTTCGACACGGTTGTGAACCAGTATCTGATCGAGCAGCGCGCACTCGACTTCTTGACGAGCACGGTCATCGGCCTGGTGGTGGAAACCCAATGCCAGTATTTCGCCCCGCTCAGTTTCCCGGACGTGGTTCACGCCGGGTTACGGGTCGCAAAGCTGGGCAACAGCAGCGTGCGTTATGAAATCGGCTTGTTCAGGAACGAAGAGGAGACGGCCTCGGCGCAAGGGCACTTCGTCCATGTGTACGTGGATCGCACCTCGCGCCGCTCCACTGCGGTGCCATCCGACATGCGCGCCGCGCTGGAGAAAATTCTGATCTAAAGAGAATCTCTTTACTCGAGATCGTCGAACTCATGGCCGTAGCGCACCGTGCCTGAGGCCCTGGCGAATGCGCCGGGCTCCAGTTCGATCGCCAGGAAAGCGTGGTCGCGCGCGGGAAATAGACATTTCAATCCGAAACGCTCGGCCGGCACGAATCCAAAGCGCGAGTAGTAAACCGGATCGCCCAGCACCAGCACGCGCGGATGGCGATTCAGCCGGCAGCGCTCCAAACCGGCACTGACAAGTGCGCTGCCGATACCGAGGCGCTGGAACGCTGGCTCCACTGCGAGCGGCGCGAGTGCGAGCGCACCCACCTCGCCGCTTTCACCGTCCACGACAATTTTTGAAAACACCACGTGCCCGAGGATGCGTGCCTTTTCCTCGGCGACCAGGGCAGAAGTGATTTTTTCCGAGGCACGCAACCGATGCACCAGCCGCACCTCCGCGTCGCGCCCGAAAGTGGCGAGAAGAAGCGCATCGACCGTATCGAAATCTCCGGTCTGTTCCGGCCGGATCAACGGCATTTAAAGTGTCCTGTCGCGCTGATTCGCGACTGAAAACCCGACGAGAATCGGCGCCATACGGCGTTACGAGCCCTCGCCGTGGAGCCCGCCACTGTCGAGGTCTCGCGCCTTGTCTGACACCGATTTCGCAGGTTTTCCAATCGGTGCTGGATGGCTGTCATGGCGGAAATAACGAGTCGACGATCAGGGCACATGCGTCGTCCCACGAATCAGCGCGACAGGACACTCAACTAACTACCCGGGCCGCCGCCGTTGACGAATACGATCTGGCCGGTCATGTAGCTGGCGGCGTCGGAAACAAGGAAGGCCACCGCTTCGGCGATTTCGCCCGGCTCGCCCTTGCGCCCGAGCGGCACCGACTTGATGAATGCGTCGGCGCGTTCCGGGCCGATCTTGACCATCGTTTCTTCGAGCATGTCGGTGCGGATCGGACCGGGGGCGACTGCGTTCACGCGGATGCCGTTGCGGCCTTCTTCCTTCGACAGGATGCGGGTCAGCGCTTCGACCCCGACCTTCGAAACGGTATAGACGCAGTTCCGCGCGGCAAACCGGCTGGTGATGTTGGACGACAGGTTGACGATGTTGCCGCTTTTGCGGGCCTGCATGTGCGGCAGCACGGCCTGGACCATGTGGAACGTTCCGTACAGGTTCACGCGCAGAACACGGTCCCATTCTTCCGGGGATGTATCCGCAACGGAGACATCCGGCAAGTGCGTGCCGGCGTTGTTGACCAGCACGTCCACGCGGCCGAATGCATCCAACGCGGACTGAACGACTGCCTTGGCGGACTTCGCGTCCGACACATCGGCGCGCAATTTTTTCGCTTCGCCGCCTGCCGCCGCCACCGCGGATTCGACGGCAGCCGCATCGCTTTGCCGATTAGCATAGGTGAACAGCACACGGTATCCGCGCGACGCCAACATCTCCACGATCGCGCGTCCGATGCCGCGCGAACCGCCGGTAACGACTGCAACACGGGCCTTGTCCATGTTTGCCTCAGCCGACGAGTGGCACGCGTCCGGTCAGCGGATATTGCGGGTCGTTGTATCCCGGCGTCGACGGATGTCCGACGGACACCAGGGAATCCACCAGCGCTTCGCCCCTGGGTTCGAACTTGAACTCCAGCGCCTTCAGATAATCCTGCCACTGCTCGAGGGTGCGCGGTCCGGCGATGACGCTGGTGACTATAGCGTTGTTGAGCACCCAGTTGACCGCGAAGTGTCCGGCGCTCGTACCCTTCTTTTCGGCGAAGGCGCGGATCTTCTGCGCGATCGCCAGGGACTCCTTGCGGAATTCGGTTTCCATCATGCGCTTGTCGGCGCGCCCGGCGCGCGTGCCTTCCGGCGGTGCCTCCTTCGGTCTATATTTTCCGGTCAGCACGCCGCGCGCGAGCGGGCTGTAAGGCACGACGCCGATGCCGTAGTGCCGGCACGCCGGCAGGATTTCCACTTCGGGCTGGCGGTTCATCGCATTGTAGTAAGGCTGGCAGACGATCGGACGCGGAACATTCAACTGTTCGCAAAGGCGGACGATCTCGGCGATGCGCCAGCCGCGGAAGTTGGACAATCCAAAATAGCGCGCCTTGCCCGAACGGATGATGTCGCCCATGGCGGCGACCGT
Source organism: Betaproteobacteria bacterium (assembly GCA_025357235.1). GTDB lineage: Bacteria > Pseudomonadota > Gammaproteobacteria > Burkholderiales > JACQAP01 > JACQAP01. The sequence goes on along the minus strand of JANXPQ010000174.1, from coordinate 25,491 downwards.
TTCTTCCAGAGTCGCGTCGTCGAAATCGCGATGCAGATAGTAAATGTCGACATAGTCGCTGCCGACGCGTTTCAGGCTGGCGTCGATCGCCTGCATGATCCATTTGCGTCCGAGTCCCACCTGATTCGGGCCCGGGCCCATGACATTGCCGACTTTGGTGGCGAGCACCCAGTGATCGCGGTTGGATGCGATCAGCTTGCCGGTAATGCGCTCCGATTCGCCCTTCGCATACTGGTCGGCGGTGTCGAGGAAATTCACGCCGGCGTCGAAAGCGGAACCGACGATGCGGCCCGCTTCCTTTTCATCGGTACGATCTCCGAACATCATGGTGCCGAGGCACAATGGCGAAACCTTCAACCCGCTGTTGCCAAGCTTGCGATATTCCATTGACTCCCCCCGCTGATTTGCTTTTCGTCGAAAGAGCGCCGAATGATGCCGCAAGCCCCCGCAAGGCGCAAACTTGAAAGGGCCAACCCGTAAAATGATATAAACACCGATCCATTCAAGAGCCCCTCAATCATGCCCATTCCGTCCCAGATGCAAGCGATCGAAATCTCCACGCCCGGCGGCCCGGAAGTGCTGCGTCCCGGTCGACGCCCCGTCCCTTCACCCGCGGCAGGCGAGGTATTGATAGAGATTGCCGCCGCCGGCGTGAACCGTCCGGATGTCCTGCAGCGCAAAGGCGGCTATGCGCCGCCGCCCGGAGCCTCCGACATCCCCGGCCTTGAAGTGGCCGGGACTATCGTCGCGCTGGGGCCACAAGTGAATGAGTGGAAGATCAGCGACGAAGTTTGCGCGCTGGTCACCGGTGGCGGTTACGCCGAATATGTCGCCGCACCCGCGGTGCAATGCCTGCCCGTCCCCCAAGGCCTGACGCTGGAACAAGCCGCCAGCCTGCCGGAAACGTTCTTCACCGTCTGGGTCAATGTCTTCGAGCGCGGCGCACTGAAAGGCGACGAGACGCTGCTCGTGCAAGGCGGATCGAGCGGCATCGGCGTCACCGCAATCCAGATGGCGCGCGCATTGGGGCATCGCGTCTTCGTCACGGCGGGCACGGCCGAAAAATGCGCGGCGTGCGAAAAACTCGGGGCCACCCGCGCGATCAACTACCGCACCGAGGACTTCGTCGCCGTCATCAAACAACTGACCGGCGGCCACGGCGTCGATGTGATCCTGGACATGGTCGGTGGAGATTACGTGCCGCGCGAACTGGCATGCCTCGCGGTTGACGGCAGGCTGTCGCTGATTGCGTTTCTGGGAGGCTCCAAGACTTCACTGGATCTGAGCGATATCCTGCGCCGGCGCCTGACGATCACGGGTTCGGCGCTGCGTCCCCGTCCGGTGGAGTTCAAAGCGACCGTCGCGCGCGCACTTCGGGAAAAGGTATGGCCGCTGATCGAGGCGGGAAAAATCCGGCCGGTGATCTACCGGACATTTGGACTGGAAGAGGCGGCAGCGGCGCACACGCTCATGGAATCAAGCGAGCACGTCGGAAAAATCATGCTGAGCGTGCGGAAGAAAAACTAGTAAATTTCGAGTGGTTGGGCTTCTTCGCCGGGTGTCGGCGGCTCGCGCCGCAGCAGCGACAGGTCGCCCTGCTGCGCGACGGCGGATGCGTACTGCATGTTCTTGTCGATTTCGTCGAAGTACAGGTTCTGTCCGCCGAAGTGCTTGCCGGCGTAGCTGTGCGCGTGGCCGAGCTGGTCGTTCAGGCGCACCGTCGCAGTCTTGTAAAAATTCGGCGTCTTCACCATCAGGTCCCCGACGGACCTGAACATCACGCTGCTGCGCCGGTCGGCCTCATCGCGCGCGGCAAGCCCGCCTTCGACGAATTCCGGATACAGGCGGTCGCGGCATTTCTCCAGATAACAGCGATCGGCCATCTGCGCGATGATATCGGCGGTACCGAGCATGTTGCCGATCAGCCGGAACGTCAGGTTCGGCACGTCGATCTTGGCGATCGGCTTTTCGTATCCGGTGAAATGGATGATGCGCGACGCAATCGGCGCGAGTTCGGCCATGCCGATGCGGTTCATGTAATCTTCGAGGAACTTGGCACCCCGGGTTACATGCTTGAGCGTGTATTCCGCCCCGTTCTTGTGCCGCGTATCGTTGACTTTGCGCAGGTAGCCGATGTCGTGAAACAGTGCTGTGACGATACCGAAGCGGAACAGCCTGGCGCCGAGTTCACCGCCGCGATCCTGGGTGCGTTCGTATCCGTCCATCAATCGCGCCATCGCCAGCGTGACATCGAGCGAATGCTGCAGGTTGTGGTAACTGGTATCGCAGGCGTGATAACCGGGATATTCTCCGGTCTGCAGGCGCGTCAGGTCGCGGAAACAACGATTAAGGACATGCGTGGACGCGTTCGGATAAAGCTCGAGGAAGATGCGATTGACCTCGCCATTGACCGAAGCCGGGTCAGTTGTGTTGACCTGGTCGGTTACGTCGTAGTCGTTGCGGCGTGCCATTGAACAATTTCCCCGATACAGTATTTCGGTGGCCGTTTCATGACCGGCGAACAGCCGTCATGGTAACCTCGCGGCGGCCGGATTTTCAAGGCGAATCTTCTACTTGCATATTCTTCGCGCGCATTATCGGTGCCACGCCGCGTAACGGCTGCCTGGAGCCGGGATGGAGCCGGTTTGAACCTACGGTACAAAGGTAATACCTTGAACGATTGGAAGAAAGGTCACGACACGCGACAACCTCTCTCTCTGATGCAAGTCGTTGGCACCTGCCTGCTCGGAATATTGCTGCTGTCTGCTGTCGTCCCGGCATCGGCGCGGTCTCCGGCAACCAGGGCGGGGGGCGTGGTCCGCACGGCCGAGTTGCCCAGGGAAGCGCAGGAGACCCTCGCCCTGATCAAGCAGGGGGGGTCGTTTCCTTATTCCAGGGATGGCGCGGTGTTTGGGAATCGCGAGGGCAGGTTACCGCGCGCAGCACGCGGCACTTACCGGGAATATACGGTGAAGACCCCGGGCAGCCGCGATCGGGGCGCCCGCAGAATCATTGCCGCTGGAAGCAACCAGTTCTGGTACAGCGCAGACCACTATCGCAGCTTCAGGCGCATCGTCGAATGAAAACCGACTTCCTCAAACTTATCGAATCGCGCGCAGGCGGGGTATTCCGCAGCCATGTGCCCTTGCCTGATCGGGCACTGGAATCCGCAGTGCAAATGGAAATGCGGGTGGTGCCGGTCAGGTTGGTTGCAGCCCGCGATAAAAACGCCGTCCTGAATGTGATCGCCAGAGCGCTGCAATTTCCCGACTATTTCGGCCACAACTGGGATGCCTTTTACGATTGCCTGCTCGACCTGAACCATGGCGATGGCGCCGGCACGCTGCTGGTGCTGCGGGAAGCGTCGGGCTTTGCGAGGGCCGAGCCGGAAGAATTCGCCGCTGCGGTGGACACAATGGCGGATGCTGCGGATTACTGGAAAGGCGAAAAAAAAGCTCTGCTCGTCGTCGTCGAGTTGGAAACCCCGGCACTGGCGCCGGAGCTTGCCGAGATCAGCTGTCCAGCGACGTAAAGGACTGCGGCGCGCGCTGATCCTGCTCGCGGCGTACGCGCGACGCATTGAGGTAACGCACGAGTTCCTGCAAAGCCCGCTGATAAACCTCGCGCTTGAACTCGATGACGCTTTCCAGCGGAATCCAGTACTCATGCCAGCGCCAGGCGTCGAACTCCGGGTGTTCGGACTGGCGCAGGCAAACGTCGCAATCACGCCCGACCAGCCTGAGCAGAAACCAGATCTGTTTTTGCCCGCGATACTGGCTGCGAGTTTCACGCCGCACCCAGTTCTGCGGCACGTCATAGCGCAACCATTCGCGGGTGCGCCCAAGGATCTTCACATGGCAGGGGTCGAGGCCGACCTCCTCCTTGAGTTCGCGGTACATCGCCTGCTCGGGTGTCTCGCCACCCTTGATGCCGCCTTGCGGGAACTGCCAGGCGTGCTCTTTGATCCGCTTACCCCAGAAAACCTCGTTCCTGACGTTGCAAAGAATGATTCCTACATTCGGGCGATAGCCGTCACGATCTATCATGTGAGCCACCACTAGCCAATTCATCAATGGCTGGATTTTTCCACAAATAGCGGCATAAAAGAAGTTTCGCTATCCGGTATCAGACCAACAGCCGCGCCGCGGAGCGCGGATTGAGATCCCGTAATCCATCCACAAATTTAAGGAATTCAAGGCCGTAGAGCGATTGAAGGGAGCGGGCCGCCGCCCGCAAATCGTCCCAGCGCGGCTGTCCCGGCGAACGGCGGAAGGCAAGAACCGCCACGTTTCCGCGTCTTTCCGCCGGTACGCAGACAACCGCATCGAATACCCCTTCGATGCGCTGCAGATAAGCGTCGTAGCGGCTGTCCGAACTCCACAGATTCACCACCAGGACACCATCGTCGGACAACGCGGCGCGTGCGCTCGCATAGAAGTCCTCCGAGCACAGCTGCGCACCCTGCTCATTGCCGTTGTAGCCGTCCACCATCAGCACGTCGCAGCAATCGGGATGCGCCGCCACCCAGGCGCCGCCCTCGGCTGCTTCCACGACCAAGCGCTCATCATCCGGCGGCACATGAAAATACTGACGTGCAATGGCGATGACCTTGGGTTCGAATTCGATGACCGTGGTTCTGGTGCCGGGCAAGTGCTTGTAGACGAACTTGGGCAGCGAACCGCCTCCCAGGCCGATCATGAGGACATGTTCGGGGCGCGGGCGAAACAACAGAAACGCCATCATCGCGCGCGTATACGACAGCACCAGTTCGTACGGATCGTCGAGCTTCATCGAACTTTGCACCGTATCGCTGCCCAGGTGCAAAGACCGGACGCCATTCTTCTCGCTGACTTCGACGCTGACTTCGCGGTTCGCCGAACGGCTGATTTTCCACTTTCCGAGCAAGTTCGCCTCCCTGAAAATTTACCGGCTGGCCGCGTTCAGCATCCCGATCCGGGTCGCAAAACCGCAGCCAAAAGCGGCGCATGCGTCGTTGCGCACCGGCGCCGGCCTGTAGAATAGCGGCTTTTCGACAACGGAATCAGGCGCATGCGCACCTCGCAGTTCTTCATCTCCACGCTCAAGGAAGCCCCCAGTGAAGCCGAACTCCTCAGCCACAAGCTGATGCTGCGCGCCGGCCTCATCAAAAAACTCGGCAGCGGCCTCTATACCTGGATGCCGCTGGGCTTGCGCGTGCTGCGGCGGGTCGAAAATATCGTGCGCGAGGAAATGAATCGCGCCGGCGCAGTGGAATTGCTCATGCCGGCCGTGCAGCCGGCCGAACTCTGGCAGGAAACGGGCCGCTGGGACCTATTCGGCCCGCAAATGCTCAAGATCAAGGACCGCCACGAGCGCGACTTCTGTTTCGGCCCGACGCACGAAGAAGTCATCACCGATATCGCCCGCAAGGAGATCCGCTCTTACCGGCAACTGCCGCTGAATTTTTATCAGATACAGACCAAGTTTCGCGACGAGATCAGGCCGCGGTTCGGCGTCATGCGTGCGCGCGAGTTTATGATGAAAGACGCCTACTCCTTCCACGTGAATTACGAGGACCTCGAGCGCGAGTATCTCAATATGTACGACACCTACTCGCGCATCTTTACGCGGCTCGGCCTGCAATTCCGCGCGGTGGCGGCGGATACCGGCGCGATCGGTGGCACCGGATCGCACGAATTTCATGTGCTCGCGGATTCGGGCGAAGACGCCATCGCTTATTCGCCTGCGTCCGACTACGCTGCGAACGTCGAACTGGCCGAGGCGGTGGCACCGGCACAGCCGCGCGCAGCCGCAGCAAGAAAAATGGAGAAGGTGCCCACGCCGGGCAAGACGACCTGCGAAGATGTAACCGCCTTCCTGAACCTGCCGTTGTCGCAGTCGGTCAAGGCGCTCGCGGTAGTGAACGAAGACCGGATGTTCATGCTGCTGGTGCGCGGCGACCATCAACTGAACGAAGTCAAAGCGGCGAAGTTGCCCGGCCTCAATTCGTTCCGCTTCGCGACCGAAAAGGAGATCGAGGCGCGCATCGGTTGCCGTCCCGGCTACATAGGCCCGGTTGGCATGCCTGCCGATGTCACGGTCGTCGCCGATCGCTCGGTTGCAGCGATGAGCGATTTCGTCTGCGGCGCCAACGAAACGGGCTTTCACCTGACCGGCGTGAACTTCGGCCGCGATCTGCCGGAGCCGGCAATCGTCGCCGACATTCGTAACGCGATTGCCGGCGACCCCGCCCCCGACGGCAAGGGCACGCTCGAGATCTGCCGCGGCATTGAAGTCGGCCACATCTTCCAGTTGCGCACCAAATATTCCGAAGCGATGAAAGCAACTTTCCTGGACGAAGGCGGCAAAGCGCAGGTGCTGGAAATGGGCTGCTACGGCATCGGCGTCTCGCGCATCGTCGCCGCCGCCATCGAGCAGGGTAACGACGAAAAAGGCATCATCTGGCCTGTTCCCATGGCGCCGTTCCAGGTCGCGATCGCGCCGATCGGCTACCGCAAGAACGCGGAAATCAAAAAGGTCGCGGACCAGTTGCACGACGAATTGCAGGCCGCGGGTGTGGACGTGCTGCTCGATGACCGCGACGAGCGCCCGGGCGTCATGTTCGCCGACCTGGAACTGATCGGCGTACCCCATCGCGTGACCATCGGCGAGCGTGGCCTGAAGGAAGGCAGGATCGAATATCAGGGCCGCACCGACAAATCCGCCTCCCCGATCGAGTTGCAGAAGGCGGCCGGCCACCTCATATCGCTTTGCCGATGAAACGGCCGCACACACGAACCGGAAACGCGGCGCGCATTGCGCTGCTGCTCGTGTGCGCGTTGGCCATGCGCACCTGTCTTGCTGGCGAGCAGCAATACGAACCGCTGTCAGCAAGCGTGCAAGCGGTGATGCATCGCTCCGTCGCCGATATCGCCAGTCCGCGCCTTGCGTTCCAGTCGCAAGCGGAAGGCGCCGTCTGGCTTGCCGAAATGTCGAAGCGGATGGCAAAACACATTCCCGACGACATCACCCGCCAGGATTTACTCGTCACCGTGCAATACGAAGCAACACGGGCCGGGCTCGACGCGCAAATGGTGCTCGGTGTCATCCAGGTGGAAAGCAAATTCCGCAAATACGCGGTATCGAAGGCGGGTGCGCGAGGCTACATGCAGGTAATGCCGTTCTGGACGAGACTGATCGGCGACGGCAATCAGAATCTGTTCAATCTGCGCACCAATCTGCGCTACGGCTGCACGATCCTGCGCCACTACCTGAACATCGAACGCGGGGACACGTTTCGCGCCCTGGCGCGTTATAACGGGACGCTCGGCCAATCACGCTATCCCGATAACGTGCTGCGCGCCTGGGCCGGAGACTGGGATTACGAAAAAGGCCGTTCGCGCATCATCATTGCCCCGACCCGCTATAACAGTGGCAACTGAATCCGGCTAGCCGGCTTTTTTGCCGCCGATCACGCGCTCGATCTGCTTGCGCGTGATCTTGCCGACGTGGCGTTCGGCGAGCTTGCCCTGTGGATCGTAGATGAACGTGGTCGGGAGTCCATCGACCTGGCCGATGCTGTCTGAAATCTTGCGATCGCCCAGCACGATCGGATAGTCGACGAACATCCCGTCGGCAAACTGCATCACCTGCTTGGCGTCCTGGAACTCCATTGCAATACCGATCACCTCCACATCCTTGCGCGAATCCTTGATCGCCACCAGGTCCGGTATTTCTTCCAGGCACGGCGGGCACCAGGTTGCCCAGAAGTTCACGATCACCCACTTGCCGCGGTAATCGGCAAGACTGTGCGATTTACCTTGCGCATCGGTCAGCGTGAAATTTTCCGCGGCGGGCGCGATCCCGATCCAGAACAGCGCCAGAACCAGCAGCAAACGACTTGGATGGTTTTGCATGACTCCCTCAGGCAATGCGTGCGGTACGTGTACTGCTGCTGGCGGCAAACAAATCCCGCAGACTGAAATCCAGTTCGCCGTCCACCGTGGAAGATACGTTTGCGACCAGCTTTCGGATTGCGGTTTCCTCGCTGACATTCGCCGCATCCCGTCCGAACACGAACAACCTGAATATATCCTTGACCGGAATGCCCCCCGCATCGCGCGCAAGCACCCAGCCGTTGCCCTGGAGTTTCGCGACCCAGCCCGCGACCACCAGCTTTTCCAGGATTGCCTCTGCCTCTTCCCATGACAATTTCAAGGCCATGCGCAACTGCTGCAGATTGAGCACGTAGCCGTCCAGATAAGCGCGATACAGCATCCTGAGAATCTCCATAGCGGAGACGAACTGCGCACCAGGCGCCTGCTTGAGGAGCACGCCGCCGCTGCGCCAGTAGGGCAGCACCGCGGTAATGACCGCGGCAAACACAATCACCACCCAGGAGAGATAGATCCACATCAGCAGGATGGGCAGGCTGGCGAAAGTGCCGTAGACCAGCTTGTAGCTGGCGAAGTTGGCAATGAAATGGCCGAAGCCGATTTTCATGGCTTCGAATGCAAACGCGGCAATGATCCCGCCGACCACCGCATCGAGGACGGTTACCTGACGATTCGGCACCGTGCGGTAAAGAAATCCGAATGCAACCGAAGTCAGGAACAAAGGCCCGAGTCTCAGGAATGCGACCGTGAGCTCCGGTGCCTGCTTGCCCAAGCCCAATGACTGCGAAACCAGCCAGGACGTCAGTGACAGGCTGCCGCCGATCAGCATGGGCCCGATGGTCAGCACCGACCAGTAGATCAGCACCCGCTGGATCAGCGAGCGCGGCCGCTTGACCCGCCAGATGGTATTGAACGCGCGATCGATGGTCAGCATCAGCATGATCGCCGTGACGCCCAATAGCACGATGCCGAGCGCGGTCAGTCTCGCAGCGTTTTCCGCGAACTGCTGCATATAGACTGTAATCAGTCGCGAGGAGCCGGCCGGCACCAGATTGGCGGCCACATAGGCACGCAGGGTTTCGACGACATTGTCGAACACCGGAAACGCCGTCATGACCGTGGCCATGATGGTGATCAATGGCACCAGGGCCAGCAACGTGGTGAACGTCAGGCTGCCGCAAAGCTGGAAACAGCGCTCTTCCTTGAAGCGCCGGTAAACCAGCACGACGAAGTTCCCCAGCAAGCGGAACTGGCGGACGATGTCCTTGAGAGAATGAATGTGAAGTTTCATGTTGGTCGGCCGAATGCCGTCGATATAATACGGGCTTCCAGGGCGGGAAAACAGCGATGCAGGAAATCCTGATTCTGTACTACAGCCAGACCGGCGCAGTGAAGCAGATGGCGCAATTCATCGCGCTTGGCGTCGAGAAGGTCCCGCAGACGGGCGCCAGGCTGCGCACTGTGCCGAAAGTATCCACGGTAGCGGAAGCAACGGCGCCCGCCGTGCCCGATGCCGGCGCGCCTTACGTCGAATACAGCGACCTCGAACAATGTGCCGGGCTGGCGCTGGGCAGCCCGACGCGCTTCGGCAACATGGCCGCACCCTTGAAGTATTTCATCGACGGCACCGGCGGGATATGGCTGAAAGGCGCCATGAGCGGCAAACCGGCGGCCGTTTTTACCTCGACCGCGTCCATGCACGGCGGACAGGAAACCACCCTGCTGTCGATGATGATGCCGCTCATCCATCACGGCATGCTGATCGTCGGCGTGCCTTATTCCGAACCGGAGTTGATGAGTACCCGCGGCGGCGGCACCCCCTATGGGGCCAGCCACCTTGCCGGCGCCAACGCCGATCAGCCGATCAGCGAGGATGAGCGGCGCCTTTGCATAGCACTGGGCACCAGGCTTGCCGAGGTTGCGTGGAAGCTGTCACGGTGAAGCGGAATCGGACATGAGCCGCGGGTCGGACGCGCGCAGGCTGGTGCGCAAGTTTGCAGGCGGCGTGCTGGCCACGCAGTCGCTGAAATTTCCCGGCTATCCGTACGCTTCGTCGTTGCCGTTCTGCACCGATCAGCGCGGCCGCGTCGTGGTGCTGATCAGCCATCTTGCCGAACATACGCAGAATGCCGACCGCGACCCCCGGTCCGGCTTTCTAGTATCTGCGCTGACCCGCGATCTGCAGGAGCAGGCACGCGTGAGCATGATCGGAGACATCGCGGCCATCGATGACAAAACGGTCTCTTCCCGCTATCTGCGATATTTTCCCGAGGCCGGGCAATATCTGCAGATCGGCGGCTTTCGCTTCTTTCGCATCGAGCCACTCTCCCTGCGTTACATCGCTGGCTTCGGCAGCATCCACACCATCTCTGCCGAAAGCTACCTCGCGCCGGCTTACCCGATTGCGGATGCGGAAAGCGATGTGATCGAGCACATGAACGTCGACCATGCCCACAACCTGCTCGACTATTGCCGCCACGTCCTCGGCAAAGCGCCGGCAAGCGCCGAGATGGTCGGCATCGACTGTGACGGCTTCGATGTGCGCGCTGACGGCGAACTATTGCGCATCGATTTCGGCGCCGAAGTGAAGGATGCGAGCGGCGCGCGCGCCGAACTGGTGAAGCTCGCGCAGGCCAGCCGCGCATGATGCGCGCTGCGCGGCTCGTCACCAGCGCGAGTCTCATTGCGCTGATCTTTCTGTGCATTGCCTGGGAGTTGTGGCTGGCCCCGGTGCGAGCAGGCGGCTCGGCAATAGCGTTGAAGGCGCTGCCTCTGTTGGTGCCGCTGTTCGGTGTCTTGCGCGGCAAGCGTTATACCTACCAATGGTCTTCGATGCTGATCTTCGCCTACTTTACGGAGGGCGTGGTGCGCGGGTGGAGTGAACGCGGATCGGGCCAGGTGATTGCCATCGCCGAGATCGTGCTTTCGCTGATATTTTTCAGTGCGGCCGTGTGCTACGTGCGCGTCTCAGTGGAAAAGCCAGCGTGAATTTACCTTCGATCATCCTTCCGGTAGAACCGCGCCCTCTCCCGTGACCACTTATCGCGGACGATTCGCACCCACGCCATCGGGACCGCTGCACCTCGGGTCCATGGTTGCCGCGGTCGGAAGCTACCTCGACGCAAAATCGCGCGGCGGCACCTGGGCATTGCGCATCGACGATCTGGACCCTCCGCGGATCGCGCCCGGTTCGGTCGATTCGATCTTCCGGTGCCTGGAAAAATTTCAGATGACCTGGGATGGCGAAGTCGTATTTCAGAGCGCGCGCACGGACGCCTATCAGGCAGCTCTTGATGGACTGCGCAGCCGCGATCTGGCCTATGCCTGCGCCTGCAGCCGTAAGGAGATCGGGGATGCCGGATTGGCCGGACCGGACGGGCCGGTCTATCCCGGAACCTGCCGCAACGGCCTACCTCCCGGGCGGGACGCGCGGGCGTGGCGTGTGCGCACCGGGAATGCGCAGATCGAATTCACGGACATCCTGCAGGGACCCGTTCGTCAGGATCTCGCTCGCGAGACCGGCGATTTCGTGCTGTTTCGCGCCGATCGGATTTTCGCCTATCACCTGGCGTGCGCGGTGGACGATCATGCGCAAGGCATCACGCATGTCGTGCGGGGCGCAGATCTGCTCGCATCGACACCGCGGCAGATTTATCTGCAAAGGCTGCTGGGCCTGCCTACACCGGCTTACCTGCACCTGCCGATCGCGCTGAACGCTGCTGGCGAAAAACTTTCCAAGCAGACGCTGGCCAGGCCCGTGGACCCGGGGCGGGCGGCAACCACTCTTGCCGGTGTGCTCAGATTCCTGAAACATCCGCCGCCCGACGCGGTTTGCGCTGACGGCGTTTCCGCCCTGTGGCGCTGGGCCGCAGAAAACTGGGCACGCGGCCGTCTGCCCGTGAACGCGGCTGCGCCTGCCGCCTACAGGGACAGCGGCGCCCCGTCCTGAAAAGCAATCAACTGGCCCGAAGAGAACGGCATCCAGCGTTCGTTGTCGGTGAGCGGTTCGGTGGCAACAATTGCAATGCGATCGTCCGGCGTGGTGACCTGGCTGAAATCCACCTCGATATCCTGGTCCTTCAGGTGCGCGGTCGTGAATGGGGCATGCCGCAATACATAGGACAGATTGTCGGTGCAGTAGGCAAACAGATAATCGCCGTTGGACAGGATGTAGTTGAATTTTCCATGACTCGCGATTTCCGCGGACAATGTCGCGATGCTGCCGTAGAGTTCCGCAAGCGTCGGCTGCCCGTCCGGATAACGCAGTCGCAAGCCGGCGAGCAGATGGCAAAACGCCTGCTCGCTATCGGTGGAGCCGACCGGCCGGTACTGGCCGCCGAATTCCGGGCTGAAATTTTCCAGTGTCCCGTTGTGCGCGAAAATCCAGTATCGTCCCCATAACTCGCGCATGAACGGATGCGTGTTAACCAGCGCCACCGCGCCACGAGTCGCCTTGCGAATATGCGCAATGACGTTCTGGCTGCGTATCGGATAGGTTGCGATCAGGGCCGCGACGGGCGAGTCAACGGCGGGCCGTGAATCCACGAACATGCGGCATCCCGGGCCTTCGAAGAAGGCCACCCCAAAACCGTCCGCATGGTCCGCAGTACGGCCACCGCGTTGATGGAAGCCGCGAAAGGAGAAGCAGATGTCCGTTGGAACGTTGCAGTTCATCCCCATCAGCTGGCACATTGAATTAGAACGCCCTGTTGCGTTGATCGGACGCGGTGCGCTTGCCCGCGCCCGGATTATCGCCTGCCATGGCCAATAAAACGCTTTCGCTGTCCAAGGCGCTGCACGCCTATCTGGTCGAGCACTCGGTCCGCGAACCCGACATCCTGCAGCGGCTGCGCGCAGAAACGGCAAAAGACAGCATGTCGATGATGCAGATCGGTCCGGAACAAGGCCAGTTCATGCAATTGCTGGTCAGGCTCATGGGTGCCAAAAACTGCCTCGAGGTCGGTGTATTCACGGGTTATAGCAGCCTGGCGGTTGCGCTTGTCCTGCCTGCAAATGGGCGCATCGTCGCCTGCGACGTATCGGAGAAATGGACCGCGATCGCGCGGAAATACTGGGCTGAAGCTGGCGTAGCCGGCAAAATCGACTTGAGAATCGCACCCGCATTGGCCACGCTCGATGAATTGATTGAATCCGGGAGAGCTGGTTCATTCGATTTTGCGTTTATCGACGCGGATAAAATCAATTACCTCGCCTATTACGAGCGGGCGCTCACTTTAGTGCGTTCCGGCGGCCTCATTGTGGTCGACAATACGCTGTGGGGCGGCCAAGTTATTGATAAAAAATCCAAAAGCTCCGATACCCAAGCCATAAGGCAGTTCAACGATCAGCTTCGAACCGACCCGCGCATACACCTCTCGCTGCTGCCTGTCGGCGACGGCCTCACCCTCGCCCTCAAATTGTAAGCCTTAATATTTATATTATTCAGCAGCTTAATAAAGAAGACCTAGCAGTCGGCATGCCTTGCTGCAAAGCAACATTTTATCCTTGACTTGCGTGTTAGCTGAGAGAAGAATGTGGATTGTGCGATGCAATATTTAGGCGTTATCCAGCTTGTCCACTCTTGCCACGAAAGGATTTCACCATGATCACCAAACCAGAACAAATTGCCGCAGCCGGTAAGGCGCAGTTGGACGCTTCCGTGCGTTTCGCGACTATCGCCGCCGCAGGCACCGAAAAGCTCCTGGATTTGCAACTCAAGAATGCCAAGGCCACGTTCGACGACGTGGTAAAGAATGCGAAGGCGTTCACCGAACTGAAAGACGTTTCGCAATTCGCTTCTTGGGCCGGAATGAGTTTCCAGCCCAGCATGGACAAAGCCGCCGCATATGCAAAGAGCTTCTACGACGTCGCCAGCGGCACGCAACAGGAAATCAGCGCGGTGTTCGAAGAGCAAGTCTCCGAATTCAACAAGAATGTGTCGGTGGCACTGGACGCCGCCTTCAAGTCCGCGCCGGCCGGTTCGGAATCGGCGGTCGCAGCGGCAAAATCGGTCATCGACGTCGCCAATTCTGTGTACGACACCATTTCCAAGGCGACGAAGCAGCTTTCTTCGCTGACGGAAACGAACCTGGCAGCCGCCAACGGCAAAAAGAAAGCCGCTTAAGCGGCCGACGCTCCGGAATCGCCCCAGGGCAGGCCACGACAAATTCCTCTCCTCCCGGCCGCCCGACGACGTCCTCGATACGCGCGGTTTGACGCAACAGCGCAGCGACCTTGCTCAACACCTGGTCGCCCACTTCATGCCCATGGACGTCGTTCACCTGCTTGAATGCATCGATGTCGATCATCAGGAATGCAAACGGACGTTGATTGCGCGAGGCGATGGCCCACTCCTGCTCGATCCGTTCCATCGGATGCCGGCGGTTGGGCAAGCCGGTCAGCGCTGGCTGCTGCAGCCGGCCGATAAAAGATGCCGGCTGGAACCCGGCGCTCTAACGGATATCGGAAAACACGCGACGATCTTTAGCGCTGATCCGGCGGCAACAGTGCCTGCAGCCGTTCGGGAAGGGGATATTGGGGAAATTGTTTGCGGAAATTCAGCAACTGTTCCCGTGCATCGGCCTCCTTGCCGTCGCGCAGCAAGTCGTCTATTTTCCTGAGCCAGTCCTGCGGTTGGGCCGGTGGAGCCGCGAACTCTTGCTTGCGCAGTGCCCCCGCGCTGGCACGAGTTTCCGGGGCTGCATCGGCCACCGCTGCGGATTTCTTGTGCGAGGGCAAGTCGCTGGATTCGGCAATCCGGGCCTGCTCCTGTTCAGCAGGCTTGGACGGATTGGCCATCGCCAGTGCGGCGGGCGCCGGGGCTGGCTGGGCCGCTGCCCCGGATGCCGCATTTCCCTGCACTGCAGCTGCTTCATCCCGCGCCACCGGCTCGCGATCCGGGCGTACGCTGCGTTCCCGGGAAGGCCTGTCTTCACGATGAAAATCTGCGCGCGGCTTGGGTTGCGTCTTCATTGCCAGTTGCGCAGGCGTCGACTTCGCCAGTTTTGCTTCATCGGCAGCGGGACGTTCGAGGGAAGGCAGCGGCGGTTCGTTGTCGCGCACAATCAGCACCAGGGACACGCCGATCACGAGCATCGCGGCAATGGAAGCGGGCATCTGCCAGTTGCGCCGGGGCCGCGGCTGCTCCACTTCGCGACGGGCGGCGGCGAGAATAACGGCGTCCAGCTTCGCCGGCGGTTCGTCCTGCGCGCCGGCGCGGTAACGCTCGGAGACTTCCGGCCCCGTCTCTTCGAGCTCGCGGTCTTCAGGCAACGTCGGCTTCATGCTCGATTCCCTCGCGCAGCTTGGCGAGCGCGTAGCGCAGGCGGCTTTTGGCGGTTTCCCTTCCGGTACCGGTCACGGTGGCGATCTCCTCCAGAGTGAGGCCGCCTTCCTCGTGCAACAAGAAAACTTCGCGCTGTTCCGGTGGCAGCAACGCCAGCGCGTTCAGGAGCTTCGCGGCCGATTGGCGTAGCGCCACCGCACGCTCGGGCTGATCCCGGTCCGGCCCCGCCACCTGGATCGCTTCGTCCGGATCTTCGTCGAGCGAGATCAGGTGCAGCGGCGTCTTGCGGCGAAAATGATCGATCACGCAATTGTGGGCGACGTGATAGAGAAAAGTCGAGAAGCGCGCCTCGACCCGATAGCGCGCCCGCGAGGAAACGATGTTCATCCATATTTCCTGGAACACCTCTTCCGCCGCGGAGCGCAAGCCAACCTGGCGCAACACGTAGCGGAAGATTCCACCCTTGTGGCGTCCGTATAACTCCTCGAACGCCGCAGCGTCGCCGTCGCGGTAGCGCAGCATCAATTGCTCATCGGGGACGGGCTCGGCACTCACGAGCACCAGTCTAGCCGGAAGCATTGTTCATGACACCATGGCGCGGGCCGGGTCCGCGGGTGCGCGACTAACCCCTCTCCGGCGGGTCCGGGACGAATCCTCCCGGAAAAGGCGAAGGCAGCTTGCGCTCTTCCCGGATCACGCCGCGCGCAACCAGATTGGCGTAAGTGTCGTAGTGGATGGCAATGACCTCTGCCGGCAGCTCCGAATCGCGCTCGAATTCGACATAACGCGCGGGGGCGTTCTCACTGCGCCCATGGCCGGTACCGATTTTCTTCTCCGCGACCGGGGGAGCGTTTGAGCGCGGCGCGCTGTCATTGGCAGCACCGGCTTCAGCGCGCGCCTTGGGTTGCTCCAGTTCTGCCAGCGGCTCGGGTTTGCGGCGGAACAATGCAACGCCGATCACGCCCACGTTGTCCGACCGCCCGGTACGCGCGGCGTAGGAATCGCCCAGATCGGTGAAATAGAACGCCGCTATTTTCTCCAGGCTCTTGCGCCAGCCCGCAATGGAGAACGGCCTGCCACGCTCGATTACATAACCGCTTTGCGCAGACGCCGCGGTTTCACCCGTGACGACATTGACGCCGTCCACGGAAACGACGGCGAGCAAATCGCCCCGATCCCGGTTGCGGATGGTGACCTGATATTCATTGCCGGGGCGCCCGGCCACAAACCAGTGGCCGCCGTTTTCGTAAACCGGCAGCGTACGCCCGGATGCACGATCATAGATTTCGACGTCGGCCAGACGGCCCGCCGCCAGCACCGGGCCGGCCAGCAGGAACAGGCAGAGGAACTGCAGCAAGCGTTTCATGGTGTGCTCCTTGTTATGAGAACACCGCTGTAAACGGATGCCGCGGGAAAACGGGGTTAAAGAATCGGTGACTAGTGCCCCCTCGCGGGGATACCGGCCTTCAGCCATAACCAGTGACTGGCCGAGACGTCCGGTCCCTATTTCCTGGGATCCCACGTAAAACCGAGCGCACCCACTCCCTGTTTGAGGAATTCGAGGGCCTCCGCGGCCAGTTTTGCTTCCCCTTTGATGCCCAGTTCGATACGCCGGCCTGCCGGTGTAAAGCTCGGCAGGCTGAACAATTTCAGCGCTGGGTGACGGGCAATGCAGTCGTTCATCAGATCGATGAGCTGACTCTCACCCGCATCCTTGACGACGATGGCCACGTCCACCGGGGGCTCCGCGTTGTGCAGATGCGGATATTCGGTATCGAGCACCCATTCCATCATCGGCCACGCCATCTCCGGAAATCCGGGCAGGAAGTGAAGGCTTGCGAAACTGAATCCGGGCACGCGGTTATAGGGATTGGGGATGATGCGGCTGCCGGCGGGAAATACGCCCATCTGGATGCGTTTGGGATAGGCCTCGGCACCGAAGCGCGCTTCAATCTCGCGTTTCGCATCGGGATGCAATTGCAGTTCGACGCCGGCCGCCTTCGCCGCGCATTGCCGCGTGTGGTCGTCGGGCGTCGCACCGATTCCGCCGAAACTGAACACGATGTCGGGACGTGCCAGCGTGCTGGTCAGTACCTGCGTGATGATCTCAGGATCGTCAGGCAGGTACATGCTCCAGGACAGCCCGAGGCCGCGCGCCTTCAGCAGTTCGACAATCTTGGGAAAGTGCTTGTCCTGCCGCTTCCCCGACAGGATTTCATCGCCGATGATGAGCGCTCCGAACACGTTGCGGCCCTCGCTTCAAGGTAAGGGCGGCGAGTTTGCGGGCAGCCGGGAACGGCCGTCAAGCGCGCCGGCTTCACTGAATCATTGACATTCGCCCCGGGCCCCGGCAAAAATGGTTCGGATTAGAACTAAATCCCCGGGAAGCGGCTTTATGCCTAAAGAGCAGTTCATTAGAACATTACGGTCATTGGCCGAGTGCTACCAGGCTTTCGAAGCCTATTCCGGCACGCACGTGCGCAAGCTGGGACTGACGATCGCGCAATTCGACATCGTCGCCACGCTCGGTAACACGCCGGGCATGACCTGCAAGGAACTCGGCGAGAAAACACTGATCACCAAAGGCACGCTGACCGGGGTGCTGGATCGCATGGAAGCCCGCGGCCTGATCCGGCGCAGCGCCTCCGACGCCGACCGCAGGCAGGTATTCGTGGCGCTCACGCCGCAGGGGGTGCGTACTTTCGATCGCGCGTTTCCGGCACACATCGGCCACCTCAGGTCCGCATTCACGGTGTTGTCCGCGCGCGAGCTGGATCAAACAACCGAACTGCTGCACAAGCTTCGCGATGCTTTGCGCGAGGCGCGGGCGGAACGCAAGGCCGCGTGAGATGAACCCGTCCCCGCAACGTTACACCGGTGTGGCGATCGCGCTGCACTGGCTGATTGCGTCGGCAATTTTGTGCACGTTCCTGCTCGGCCAGTACATGACGGACCTGCAACTTTCTCCGGTCAAGCTGAAGCTGTATTCCTATCACAAGTGGATCGGCGTCACGATTTTCCTGCTGGTCCTGGTCCGGCTTGCATGGCGTCTGGCGCATCGCCCGCCACCGCCTCCGGCTTCTATGCCGGCTTGGCAGCACAGCGCAGCCAGCATTGCCCATTTCTTTCTTTACGCGCTGACGCTGGTCATTCCCCTGTCGGGATGGTTGATGAGCTCTGCCTCCGGCTTCCAGGTCGTGTATCTCAGTGTATTTCCCATTCCCGATCTGATCGCGAAAAACAAGGACACCGCAGCTCAGCTCGAGCAATTGCACGAAGCATTGAACTGGCTGATGGCGCTGGTTGTCGCGCTGCATGCTGCAGCAGCGCTGAAGCACCACCTGATGGACCGCGACGACGTGCTGTGGCGCATGTTGCCTTTCATCAAACAACGGAGAGCCGTCAAATGAGATTCCAGTCGCTGCTGCCGATGACGGCATTGTTCGCGTTCAGCCTGCCTGCGGCAGCGGCGGGCGTGGATTACGCAAAAAGCGAGATCACCTTCGTCTCCAGGCAGATGAATGTCCCGGTGCAGGGACGATTCAAGAAATTCACCGCACAGATCGCTTTCGACCCGAAGAAACCCGCCGCTTCGAAGGCGGACATCGAAGTCGATCTCGGCAGCATCGATACCGGCAGCGCGGACGCCGATGCCGAAGTCGGCAAGAAAGCCTGGTTCAACAGCAGCGCCTTCCCCGCCGCGAAATTCGCTTCCAGTTCCGTCGCACAGACCGGCCCCGACAAGTATGAAGCACACGGCAAGCTATCCATCAAGGGCATCGGCCAGGACATTGCCGCGCCATTCACTGTCAAGCGCTCGGGCGATCTCGTCACATTCGAGGGCGGCTTCACGCTCAAACGCCTGCAATTCAAGATCGGCGAAGGTGTCTGGTCGGACACCGAGACGGTAGCCGATGAGGTGCAGGTGAAATTCAAGATCGTTACCACGGGCAACAAATAATATACACACGCCATCGCGTGCCGGCGATCGCGCACGCATCGTTCAACCAGCGGTATTTTTCAACAGTAAAGGAGATGAATTTGAAAACCAAACTCGCAGCATTCCTGATCAGCGCAGCGTTCGCGCTGCCGGCAAGCGCCGACGACGCCTATTCGGTGGATCCGGCCCATACCTTCCCGAACTTCGAGATCAACCACCTCGGATTTTCGACGATGCACGGCCGTTTCGGCGCGACCAGCGGCAAGATCGTGCTCGACTCCGCCGCCAAGAGCGGCAGCATCGACATCACCATCGATGCCACCTCGATCGATACCGGCCATGCCAAGCGCGACACCCACTTGAAGAGCGAGGAATTCTTCAACGTCGGCAAATTCCCCACGCTTGCCTACAAGGCGACCAAGCTGAAATTCGACGGGGACAAGCTGACCGGCGCCGACGGCGAACTGACGCTGTTGGGCGTGACCAAGCCCGTCAGCCTTGCGGTAACCGCGTTCAAATGCGGCCCGCATCCGATGAACAAGAAGCCGATGTGCGGCGCAAACGCGACGGCGACGATCAAGCGCAGCGACTTCGGCCTGAGCGCCTACGTCCCTGCAGTGAGCGACGAAGTTAGAATCAGCATCGAAGTGGAAGCAACCAAGGACTGATCGCTTTGCCAATGGAAAACAAAACGGGCAGCCTGCGCTGCCCGTTTTGTTTTGTGGCCGGATGTTACTTCAGGAAGAAACGCACGCCGATTTCGAGTTTCCAGTTGTAGACCTGCGGCAGGTTGTCGCCGAACAGGCCAACGCCGGGACGGCCCCAGATCGCCAGGTCGCGATTGAGGAATCGGCCGACCTCGCCTTCCAGCGTCATGCCGACCTTGTCCGAGCGCTCGTGGTCGATGACCATTTGCGGTTCCAGAATCGTATAGACGAGGTTCGACCAGCGGGTGAGGAACGGCGCCTTGAGGCTGGTGTAATGCACATCGGCCCGGCCGTCGTCGCCGCCTGCGGTCATATAGTGCTGCAAGAACGGAAACACCACCGAGTTGCATTGCGGGACATCGATGGAGGCGAATATCAACGGCGCAATCACGTTCTTGCCCATGCCCAGAGAATCCTTCGACGCGCTATTCAGGATGATCTCGCTGCCGGCGACGATCGCATACCCAGGGCCGTGCGCGACACGGTAGCTGCCCCTGAACAGCAGATCGCCGATACCCGATTCGCTGTTGTTGCCCGGCGTGCCGGGATCGGCAAAGACTATCGGGGTCTCGATGCGCAGCGAAAGGTCGGGATTCACCGAGAAATCCACCCGGGGCACGATCATGTAGACCGTGCCGCCACCCTGCAGACCCTGATATTCGTCGCGGATTTCGACGCGCGTGCTACGGAAATCGACAGGCTGGCCGCTCTTGGGCGCGGCATCCGCGCCGGAAGCGGTTTCGACCTGCGCAAGGGCGGCACCCGGCAAGCCGGACCCCGCTGCAAAAACCAGGACACATGCACGGAGAATGCGGCCAGGGAAACGGTGCGCGAGAATCATGGTTGTGGAGTGGATGCAAATAGCGCGCCAGTCACCATCGGGTCCGGCGCAAACATGGCGATTTTAAACGAATGCGCCCAAATACGAGGCTTCCCGCCGCAATCCGGTCATTCGCAGATATCCGGCCCCGCTTCCTTGCACTCCACCCGGCTGTGATCGGGGTTGGACACACAGTGGTAAAGCTTGTTTTTGCATTTCGCGCACCACACCGTGGTGGACCCTTCGCGGGAATAGCGACTCTTGACTATGTCAACGCTGATCGTGCGGCAGTTGGTCGCGCCGGCAGTCATCGCGCTCTGGGTTTTGCAGCCGGACAGGACGCAGACAAGCACCACGAGTATGAGGATTCGAGGTTTCATGAATTGCAATGGGGCAGAAAATATCGTGGAAGGTAAACGGCCGGACGAACGAAGCTCCAAACCGGGGCGCGTGCAGTCAATTATGGATATAACTTTCCAGCTGTTTGATGACGAATTCCTTCTCTGAAAGCATTTCCTTCACGACATCGCCGATCGAAATCACGCCGATCACCTTTTTGTGCTCCAGCACCGGCAGGTGGCGGATGCGCTTGTCCGTCATCAGGCCCATGCAATCTTCTATCGTCTGCTCCGGCCGCACGCACACGACCTTCTCGGTCATGATCTCCCGCACCGGCGTGTCCTTCGAAGCCTTGCCCTGCAGGACCACCTTGCGGGCGTAGTCGCGTTCGGAAAATATGCCGACCAAGTGCCCATCGTCGATCACTACGACGGCGCCGATCTCCTTTTCCGCCATCACCTTCAGCGCGTCGAGCACGGTGCTCGAAGGTGCGACTGATATCAGGCTGTGGCGCTTCGACTCCAGGAGTTGCTGAACTGTTTTCATTTTCTCCCCCTCGGGCAACAGTCCTGACGTTTGATCCGTCAGCGTTCCTGCAAGGGCAGTTTAGACCAGCGGGGATGGTTGTCAACGCGCCGGTTCGCGAGTCGCCCGCGACGAAGCCGGACGACGGCACTCAGGATGTCGTGCTGCGCCGCTTTTTCACCCACATGATCGGCTGCGCCTTCACCGGCAGCGGCGCCGCGCCGTGCTTGATCAGGGTCTTGTCCAGTTCCTTGCCGGCATCGTCAGCCAATGCCGCCGCGCGCGCCGCGCGAATCGCTTCTGCGCGCGCTCGCGGCCCATCCCACTTCCCGCCGACTGCGAGATGGTCCAGTACATGCAGCAGGTTTTCCCTGCCGCGATCGTTGGTGCTGCCGTAGCCTTTGATGAGACGGCCGCACAAAGCGATCTCATGGCCCAATTGCCAATGGCTGCGCGCGCCCTGCTCCACTGCTGCCAGCCAGCGTTCGATCATGGCCTGCTCCTGCGCGAACCGGCTGCCGCGCTTGCGCAGCCATTTCAGGCTGGCGAGCAAGCGCAGCGCGAGAAAACCCGAAATAGTGTGTATGCCGATTTTGAGCGGAAGCGCGAGGGCGGTTTTGCCGTTCTGGTGGCGGTGCCTGTCCCAGCCGATCAGTGCGCGTGCCCAGGTCGGGGGCAGCAACGCGGCGAGCTCCGGCACGCCCGGCTTGAAGTGATCGTAGATTCTCAGCAATTCTTCATCCTGTGCTTTGACTTCCCGTCTTACGCGTGCGAAGCGGCTCGCGCGGCATTTGAGATCAGCCACGCGCACGATGTCGTCGAAGGCCATCCATAGCGCGAGATAACGCGCCGTCTCGCTGGTGGTCGCGAAACTGCCTTCGCCCGAAGGATCCCCGGCCCGTTCGGCTTCGAGAACCCGCATCATGCGCCGCACATAGAGATCGGCGTAGTCGCGATCCTGATACTCCAGCATGCGCGCATGGCCAGCGCCCAGCATCGCATGGGTCGGTGGCGGGAAAGCACGGGCGAGAGCATCCGGCAATGGGGCGGCCACCTGCGGCACGACAGAGGCCGGCGTCTGTGCCGCAAGTCCCCCGGCAACAATCTCGAATGCGCGGGCGAATCCGCGCAAGCTCGGCTCGATGCCTCTCCCCGATTGGCGGATGGTTTGTTCATAAACTTCACGGGAAAACGGCAGCGCCCCGCTGCCCGCAATTGCCCCGAACAACACCGCGCTCAACACGGTTCCCGTTTCCTGGGCCACCGCGGACATGTCGAAGATGCGGGCGCTCTTGCTGTACTGCTGCACGACCTTGAGCAAATCCGCGGAGGATGCGCGTCCGTCGGCAAGCTGCAACTTTTCGGCGGTCGTCAGTGTTCGGGAGCTGGAACTCACCACGAGCGTGCGATCCGCGGAAGTCATGCCGTTGCCGATGTGGCGCACCGTTTCCAGCAGTTCCGAGGAAACCAGCACGTCCAGGGCACCGGGCACCGGATAAAGACTGAACACAGGTTTGCGGCCGCCCAGTTCCGCGACCGGTACGGGAAACACTTCGAAATAGTACGTCGTCGAACCGGTGCGTTGCGCAACGCCCGGGATGGAAGTACTCTGCGACGCAAAGCCGCAGCGCGTCGCGGTTTCGACCAGCCATTCGGCCAGCACTCCGCCGCCTTCGCCGCCCAGGGCGCAGATCAGCAATGTGACAGGACGACGATCCGCGAGGTTCATGCGGCTTGCAACCAACGCAATACGGAACCGCGCAATCCGTCGAGCAGGCGCTCGTGCAACTTCGGATTGCGGATCACTTCGGCACGGTAGAACGACGGGCAAAGCGTGGCCGCGTGTGCATTCTCACCGCACAGCCCGCAGCCCACACAGCCATCGATGACCGTGGCGACCGGGTCGACCCTGAGCGGATCCGGGCTGTCTTTCAAGGTGAGCGTCGGGCAGCCCGACAGCCGGATGCAGGCGTGATCGCCCGTGCAAACGTCTTCGTCGACGCCGTATTTCACGCGCACCACGCGTTTTCCCGCTTTCAGCAATCCGGCGAGCCACGGCTTGATGCGCCGCTGCCGCTCGAGCTGGCATTCGCCCTCGGCAATGATGACCTTGAGTCCGTTGAATTCGGAGGTAAAGGCCTCGTCGAACGTCCTGCGCATTTTTTCGACGTGATAGGTGTGCACGGTGCGCATCCATTGCACGCCCATGCCTGTCAGCGTATTTTCGATGGTGAGATTGCGATGCATCAGGCTCTGCTGCTTGTCCTGCGCGGCGACCTTGTCATCTTCGTCCGGCGTGGAGATCAGTTCCTGCGTGCCGGTGGCCGAGGTATAGCCGTTCTTGAAGATGACCAGCACCGCATCGTCACCGTTGAACAGCGCCGATTGCACGCCGGTGAGCAATCCGTTGTGCCAGAAACCGCCGTCGCCCATGACCGAGAGCACGCGCCGCTTCATCATCGGCGATACGCCGGCGCGGCTGGCCAGGCTCATGCCGTAGCCGAGGATCGAGTGTCCGAACGAAAACGGCTCGAAGGTCGCGAACGAATGGCAGCCGATGTCGCCGGCGATGTGGGTCGGACCGACATCGCGCTGGGACAGTTTGAGCGCGGCGAACACCGGTCGCTCCGGACAGCCGACGCAGAACTGCGGCGGACGCGCCGGCAACGGCGTCGTGAGCTGTTGCGCGATTTCCTGGCGGCGTTTGGCGTTGCTGCGCAGCCAGCCCTTGCCGGGTTGCGCCGCACTGCCCGGCAGATAGCGGTCAGTGAATTTTTCCAGGCCGCCGGCCATGACTTCGACGGTGTATTCGCCCGCGGCGATCAGCATGTCCTTGCCGTGGATCGGCGTGTTGATGTCGAGCCGGCGCAGCGAGGCGAGGATCTCCTGTTCGATATACTCGGGCGTGCCTTCTTCCACGATCAGTACCGCGCGTTTGCCCAGGCAGAATTGCGCAATCTCCTCCGGCACCAGCGGAAAGGTCACATTGAGCACGAGGATCGGGATCCGGGCTTCGCCGAACGCATCGGCCAGGCCGAACTGCTGCAGCGCACGGATCAGCGAGTTGTACAGACCACCCTGCACGATGAAGCCGACGTCGTCGCGCTCGCCGGGAAACAATTCGTTGAGTCGATGCTCAGCGATGTAGTGCCGGGCCGCCGGAATGCGCGCTTCCACCTTGAGTTTTTCCTGGCGGAAAGTCACTGGCGGATGCGCCAGCCGCGAATAGTCGAACTTCGCCGGTTCCTCCATGAGGTGCCGGGTCGAGATCGCCGGTGCGACGTTGTCCTTGCACACGAAGCTGCCGCGCACATGACAGGCGCGAATGCGCAGCTCCAGCAGGGCCGGCATGTTGGTGGCCTCGGAAAGCCGGAAGCCCTCTTCGACCATGCGCACCATGGTCGAGAGCTCGGGCCGCGGATCCAGCATCAGCATCGAAGACTTCAGCGCGTACGCATGCGTACGCTCCTGGATCACGCTCGCACCTTCGCCGTAATCTTCGCCGACGACGATGAGCGCGCCCCCGGTTACGCCAGGCGAGGAGAGATTCGACAACGCATCGGCCGCAACGTTGGTGCCGACGATGGATTTCCAGGTCACTGCGCCGCGCAGCGGGTAGTGAATCGACGCACCCAGCATGGCGGCGGCGGAGGCCTCGTTGGAACAAGCTTCGACATGCACGCCAAGCGTGTCCAGATAGTCTTCGGCTTGCACCATGACGTCGATGAGATGGGAAACCGGCGCGCCCTGATAGCCGCCGACATAGGCCACGCCGGACTGCAGCAACGCCTTGGTGATGGCCAGAATGCCTTCCCCGTGGAAGGTTTCGCCTTCCCCCAGGCTCAGCAGTTCGATCTCTTTCTTGAAGGATTTTTCCATGGCCTAGACAGAATGGCTTTCGTTCAGGTGCGGGCGGCCCGCCTCCGGGGTAACGTGGGTTGTGCGCGCAACGCACAGAGCCACAGGTTTGGCACGGTGGCACAAACACACTGAACGGAGGC
>JANXPQ010000144.1 GCA_025357235.1 Betaproteobacteria bacterium | reverse complement strand
GGGTTACTTCGTGCTTAACGGCGGGGGCGGCCATGTTTACCGGGACTGGAAAGCCGGTGGGCACGGCATTGTGGATCTGCACCGGGCCATCGTGCAGTCCTGTGACACCTATTTCTACGGACTGGCGCAGGACCTTGGCATCGACGCCATCCACCAGTTCATCGGCCAGTTCGGATTCGGACAGAAGGCCGTCATCGACATCGACGGCGAAGTCGCCGGCCTGCTGCCTTCGCAGGAATGGAAGCAGCGCCGCTTCCAGCAGAAGTGGTTCGTCGGCGACACCATCTCGATCGGCGTCGGGCAGGGCTATATGCTCGCTACGCCTTTGCAGCTCGCCTTTGCCACCGCGATCCTTGCCAATGACGGGCGCGTGTTCCGCCCGCACGTGGTCAAGCAGATCCAGGACAGCCAGACCGATGCCATCACGGTCATCGAGCCGCAACCCAGGGCGGAAATCGCGCTCTCGACGGAAAACGTCAAGCGCGTACGCGATGCGATGATCGATGTCACCCGGCCCGGCGGCACGGCGGCATGGGCGGGCCTGAACGCGAAGTATCTGTTTGCCGGCAAGACCGGCACTGCGCAGGTCATCGGCATGAAAGGCCAGAAATACGACGAGAAGAACGTCAACGAACGCCACCGCGATCATGCCTTGTTCATCGCCTACGCGCCGGCCGACGATCCCAAAATCGCGCTGGCGATCCTGGTCGAAAACGGCGGCCACGGCGGCACCACCGCGGCGCCGATCGCGCGTCAGGTACTCGATTACTACCTGCTCGGCAAGGAGCCCCCGCCGCCCAAGCCGGCGGTGAAGGACAAACCGGCCGTGCAGGAACCGGAAGAGGAGCCGGAGAATGATTAATCGGTTATTGGCCTACCTCGTCAAACACATCGACCGTTACCTGATGGGCCTGGTGACGGCGTTGCTGCTGATGGGCCTGATCACGTTGTTCAGCGCCTCGGGAGAAAGCTCCGAGCGGGTGATCGGCCAGGTCATCAACATTTGCGTCGCGCTGACAGTCATGTGGATCGCCGCCAATGTTCCGCTGCATTACCTTTCGCGAATAGCTGTGCCGCTATACATCGTCGGTCTTGCGTTGCTGATCGGGGTGGCGGTGGCCGGCGAAGTGGTCAACGGCGCGCGCCGCTGGCTCAATCTCGGTTTTACGCGAATTCAGCCTTCGGAGCTCATGAAAATCGCGGTGCCGCTGCTGTTGGCGTGGTATTTCGATCGCTATGAAGCGATCCTGAAGGCGCGCAATTTCGTTTTCGGTGCGGTTCTCGTCATCGTGCCGGTGTTGCTCATCGCACGACAGCCCGATCTGGGTACCGCACTGCTGGTGACATCCGCCGGGTTCTATGTGTTGTTCCTCGCCGGGCTGTCGTGGAAAATCCTGGTCGGTCTCGGATTGGTGGGGGGAGCCAGCCTGCCATTCCTTTGGTCGATGCTGCACGACTACCAGCGCCAGCGCGTGCTGACCCTGCTCGATCCGTCCCAAGATCCGCTCGGCGCGGGTTATCACACGATCCAGTCGACCATTGCACTCGGCTCCGGCGGGTTTTTCGGCAAAGGATGGCTCAACGGCACCCAGGCCCACCTCGATTTCCTGCCGGAGCGGACCACCGACTTTATTTTTGCGGTGTATGCCGAAGAATTCGGCATGATCGGAAACCTGGTGTTGATGGTGCTGTTCCTGCTGGTAATCGGCCGGGGCCTGGTTATCGCCGCCAATGCGCCTACCTTGTTTACCCGTCTGCTCGCCGGAGCGATCACGCTGACTTTCTTCACTTACGCTTTCGTGAACATGGGCATGGTCAGCGGCATCCTGCCGGTGGTGGGTGTGCCATTGCCGCTGATCAGCTACGGCGGTACTTCGCTCGTCACCCTGTTGTTCGGCATCGGGTTGCTGATGAGCATTCATACGCATCGGCGACTGGTGCAGACGTAGGACTCGGGACGCAGGACTTAGTGAAAAGAAACTAGTAGAAACTTTTGACTTGCATACATTCCGAAATGTTGATTTTCCAGCGACACGTATCGAAGGCCACGATCCACTTAGTCCTGAGTCCTGCGTCCCGAGTCCTCGTGATTGCGACGCTACTCGCAATCACGCTCGCCGGTTGCGGCGGCGCTCCGTCTCGTCCCGCGACGTCGAAGCCCGGCGGCTACTACCTGGACGACGGCCCCGGCCCCAATCCGCCGGCGAATCTCGATGCGATTCCCGAACCGACGCCGAAAATCGAACCGATCAACAGATTCACCAGCCGTCCCTATTCGGTGCTCGGCCATGCCTATACCCCTTACACGCAGCTCATGCCCTACAAGGCGCGCGGCGTGGCGAGTTGGTACGGCAAGCGTTATCACGGGCAGAAAACTTCCTCGGGCGAGGCCTATGACATGTACGCAATGACAGCGGCGCATACCATCCTGCCGCTGCCCAGCTACGCGCGCGTAACCAACGTCGCCAATGGAAAATCAGTGATCGTGCGCGTGAACGATCGCGGCCCCTTCCATGAGGACAGGCTGATCGATCTCTCCTACCTTGCTGCGCAACGCTTGGGGCTGCTCGGGCGGGGTAGCGGCGTCGTCGAAGTCGAGGCGATCATTCCCGGCAATGAAGCACTGCCGCCGGTGGCCCGTGCGGCGCAGCCGGAGCCGATCCCTGCGCCTGCGCCCGTTACGGCCGCGGTCAGCGCGGAGCCCGGCGGCATCTACCTGCAACTCGGCGCATTCTCCGTGGTGCAGAATGCCGATGCTTTCATGCGCAAGATGCGCATGGATCTGGGCTGGTTGTCCGATTCCATGAACGTCTATAAAAAAGACGGCCTCTACCGGGTGCACGCCGGTCCCTATTCGAGCCGGGAAGAAGCCGACCGTGCCGCAGAACGCGTGCAGAAGGAACTCGGTTTCAAGGCACTGATACTCGATCGTTGATTGCAAACCTTACTGAACAAAACACTGAAAAAATCCAGGTGAAACCATGCGCACGCTGATCTGCGGTTCCATTGCCTACGACACCATCATGGTGTTTCGCGACCGTTTCAAGAACCACATTCTTCCCGACCAGATCCACATCCTGAACGTCGCCTTTCTCGTGCCCGACATGCGCCGCGAGTTCGGCGGCTGCGCCGGCAACATCGCCTATTCACTGAAAATGCTCGGCGGAGATCCGCTGATCATGGCGAGCGTCGGGGAGGACTATCAGCCCTACGCCTACCGGATGGACAAATTGCGACTTTCCCAGGCGCACGTGCGCCAGGTTCCGGATACATTCACGGCGCAGGCCTTCATCACCACCGACCTGGACGACAACCAGATCACGGCATTTCATCCGGGCGCCATGAATTTTTCCCACCAGAACCATGTTGCGGACGCGCGCGACGTCGGCCTGGGCATCATCGCCCCCGACGGACGCGAGGGCATGCAGCAGCACGCCCGCGAATTTCACGAAGCCGGCATTCCCTTCATTTTCGATCCTGGCCAGGGCTTGCCGATGTTCGACGGCGCGGAACTGATGAACTTCATCGGGCTTGCCGACTATGTGGCGGCCAATGACTACGAGGCAAAGCTGCTGCAGGAGCGCACCGGAAAGAGTGTCGAGGAGTTATCCAAACTGGTGAAAGCGCTGGTGGTCACGCGCGGTGCGGAAGGATCGCAGGTATTCGTGAACGGCAAACCGGAAGCCATCCCGGCCGTGAGGCCGGCGCAGGTCGTGGATCCGACGGGTTGTGGGGATGCCTACCGCGCCGGACTTCTCTATGGGATCGCCAACGACCTGGATTGGCCGACCACCGGCAGGCTGGCGTCGCTGCTCGGGTCGATCAAGATCGCGCAGCGGGGCGCGCAGAATCACCAGTTCACGCGCGACGAAATCAGCCTGCGCTTTCGCGAAGCCTTCGGGCGGGCACCGTGGTAAATGCAAATAGCGTCTGCCGCAAGCAGCGATGAGCCACCCCGGTAGAACCAAGACCCCGATCCCGGTCCGGCTCTATCGCGCAGTCACCGTGGTGTTGCATCTCTCCGCTGGCTGGTTCGAGGTGGGATTGCTTTTTCCTTTCTATGGAAAACCCCGCCGCCGCCGGGCCGTGGGCCGCTGGTCGGCACGTTTGCTCGCTGCCCTTAACGTCAGGCCGAGCGTGCGCGGGACGCCCCCGGGGAGCGCGGATCGCGCTGCGGTGCTCGTGTCGAATCACGTCTCCTGGCTCGACATCCAGCTCATTCATTCCGTCTGGCAGGTCCGTTTTATCGCCAAATCCGAGGTGCGCCGCTGGCCGCTGATCGGCTGGCTGTCGGCGCGCACCGGCACGCTGTTCATCGAGCGCGGCAAGAATCGCCATGCGGCGCGGATCAATCAATCCATTCATGCTGCTCTTCGCAAAGGCGATGCCATCGGCGTTTTCCCGGAGGGTACGACCACGGACGGCACCGAGCTGACGCGTTTTCACGCCTCTTTGCTGCAGCCGGCTGTCGACGAGGGCGCGATGGTGTATCCGGTGGCCCTGCGCTACCTGGACGAGACGGGAAACGTCAACGTAAATGCAAGTTACGTGGGCGATACCACGTTGACGGAATCGCTGCGGATGATTTTCGGCGAGAGGACGATTCGTGCAGAACTGATTTTCCTTCCCGCCATCGACGCCGTGGGGAAATCGCGCCGGGAGCTTGCCGCGCAAACGCAGGCGGCGATCGCGGCCGCGCTCAATCTGCCAGTTTCGGGCAGTTTACCTGGTAGATCCGCCGGTCCTCCAGACGCAGCGCAGTAAGACTGCGTCCCCATAAACAACCGGAATCCAGTGCCAGGAGATTTTTCTGCGCTAGCAGGCCGATCGCCGACCAGTGTCCGCAGATGATCGTCGCGTTCGCGCTCTTGCGGCCCGGCACGGCAAACCAGGCAACGTAGCCGGGCGGAATATCCTCGATCCCGCCTTTGTGGCTGAACTCCATGTGGCCGGCCGGCGTGCAGATGCGCAGGCGCGTCATCGCATTGATGATCACCCGCAACCGGTCGTAACCCGACAGCGCATCGTCCCAGTGGTCGGGCTGGTTGCCATACATCTGTGCCATCAGTCCGCGCCAGTCCGAACCCTGCAACGCTTGCTCGGTTTCGCGCGCGAGGTCGAGCGCCTTGCCCACACTCCACGAGGGCAGCAGGCCGGCATGTACCATCGCGTATTCGCCGTCAGAATGCATCAGCGGCAGCCCGCGCAGCCAGGTCAGCAATTCGTCGCGATCGGGCGCATCGAGAATTGCGCCGAGCGTGTCTTTGCGGTGTTGCTTCGCGTGCCCCTCGGCGACCATCAGCAAGTGCAGGTCGTGGTTGCCCAGCACGGTGACCGCACGATCGCCAAGCGATTTCACAAAGCGCAGGATTTCCAGAGACTGCGCGCCGCGATTCACCAGATCGCCGACAAACCAGAGCCGGTCTTCCGACTCGCGGAAGCCGATCTCGCCGATCAATTCCTGCAGCGGATCGAAGCAGCCCTGCAGGTCGCCGATTGCGTAGGTTGCCATCTAGGAGCGGTGACTGGTGACTGGTAATTGGTGAATGGTAAAGGGTATCGAGTGAATGGGCACGACCAGGTTCGACAATCGGATCGGGTGGCGATTCGCAAAAATAAAAAGGGCGCAGCATTTGCCGCGCCCTCTAGATCCTGCCCTGCCAGTTACCAATTACTAATCACCAATCACTGCCCTACTTCGCCTGGCTCACCATATAATCCACCGCGGCCTTGACGTCGGCATCGGCGGCGGACGAACCGCCTTTTGGCGGCATGGCGTTCTTGCCATGCAGCGCGCTGTTGTAGAGCGCTTCCTTGCCCGTGGCGATGCGCGGTTTCCAGGCGGCCTTGTCGCCGGTCTTCGGGGCACCGGCGATGCCTGCGGCGTGGCAGGCCATGCAAACCGTGTCGTAAAGTTTTTTCCCCGCGCCCGGGCCGCCTGCAGCGGCCGTCTTGACAGGCTCACCGCTCGCGGACTTGACTGCGGGGGACGCGCCCGCCGGTTGCGCGCCCGCGGCTGGCGACGGAACTTCGCCGATCACCACGGTGCCGACCGGCTTCAGGCGCTCCGCCACAGCGGCCGCGCTCGCATCGGAATTCTTGCTGTCGACCTTCAGCCCGCCGGTGGCGAAACTGGCGATCATCACGATCCCGAAGACCGGTATGAGAAAGGCCAGCAGCACGACCACGATCAGTTGCTGCGGCGTTTTGATCCACGAGGAATGATCCTCGACATGCACTTCGGACATGAAAAATCCTTTGCGGTTAAACCTTTGGAAGCGGCAAATTATAGGCTATTCGTCCTGGCCTAAAAAGTACGGCAATGGACGCCAAAGCCCTTTGCCCGTAAACTTGCGGCTCAATGCGCCCGTAGCTCAGCTGGATAGAGTGTCGGCCTCCGAAGCCGAAGGTCGTGGGTTCGACTCCCTCCGGGCGCGCCATTCCTTCCGTCGTTTCCGCTGTTTCCCGCCGTTCAATTGAGCGAATCATTCAGCCTTGGCGCGCTGTTCGTGAGCAGCTTTCTCGCGGCGACCCTGTTACCCGGTGGTTCCGAATTCGTCTTCGCCGGTGTGTTGGCGAGCGGGACGGCCAGCTTGTGGCCGGCGCTTGCCGTCGCGACGGTGGGCAATACGCTTGGAGGGTCGAGCTCGTATCTGGTGGGCCGGCTGGTACCGGATCGCAAGATAGGCGGGCGCGCGCTGGAATGGGTGCGCCGCTGGGGTTCGCCGGTATTGCTGCTGTCATGGGTGCCGGTCATCGGCGATGCACTATGCGTCGCTGCCGGCTGGTTGAGGCTCAACATCTGGTGGTCGGTGTTGTTCATGGCGCTGGGCAAGTTTGGACGTTATTACGTCATTGGCCGGTTTATGGCCTGAAGTTCGATGTAGGAATTGATGCGTCGCGGTAGAATTCTTCCCCAATCCCGACGCACCAAATCAGATGCAACCGATCCCTCCTTTCGCGTCCACCGGCATCCGGCTTCGCGAGATCCCCTACAACTACACGTCGTTTTCCGATCGCGAAATCGTGATCCGGCTGCTCGGCGCGCCGATGTGGCAGATGCTCGACGAGTTGCGCAGCCAGCGCCGCACCGGACGCTCGGCACGCATGCTCTATGAAGTGCTGGGCGACATCTGGGTCGTCAACCGCAATCCTTACCTGCAGGACGACATGCTGGACAATCCCAGGCGCCGCAACGCGCTGGTCGAAGCGCTGCGCCACCGCTTGCGCCAGATCGAACTGCGCCGCGGTGAAGGTGAAGAGGCCGGCGACGTGGCCGACAAGGTCGCGCAGCTGCTCGCGTCCGCCCACAAGGCAGTGGACGAATTCGAGCGCGATTTCGAGGAAACGGCGAAGCTGCGGCGCAAGGCACTGCGCCGGTTCACGCGCGCAACCCGCCGCGACAATGTCGCTTTCGACGGCCTCGCGCGGGTATCGCATGTAACCGACGCGACCGATTGGCGCGTCGAGTATCCCTTCGTAGTGCTCCATCCCGATACCGAGGAAGAAGTGCAGCCGATCGTGCAGGCCTGCATCGAACTCGGGCTCACCATCATTCCGCGCGGCGGCGGCACTGGCTATACCGGCGGCGCGATTCCACTCGACAGGCTGTCCGCGGTGATCAATACCGAGAAGCTGGAAGCGTTAAGCGCAGTGGAAATGACGCCATTGCCCGGCCTGACGCAGCCGGTAGCGACCATCCATTGCGGCGCTGGTGTCGTGACCCGCCGGGTCATGGAAGCGGCGGACGCCGCCGGCCGCGTGTTCGCGGTGGATCCGACTTCCGCGGATGCTTCCTGCATTGGCGGCAACGTCGCCATGAATGCCGGGGGCAAGAAGGCCGTATTGTGGGGCACGGCGATCGACAATCTCGCGTCCTGGAGGATGGTGACACCCGAAGCCGAGTGGATGCTGGTCGAGCGCGTCGACCACAACCTGGGCAAGATCCACGACGCCGAAATGGTGCGCTTCCGTATCACCCGTTTCGGCCGTGACGGCAGGATGCCGCAGGGCGAACCCGAGCTCCTGGAAGTGCCGGGACGGCGCTTTCGCAAGGAAGGGCTCGGCAAGGACGTGACCGACAAATTTCTTGCGGGCCTGCCCGGCGTGCAGAAGGAAGGTTGCGACGGCATCATCACGTCGGCGCGCTTCATCCTGCACAAGATGCCGGCGCATACGCGCACCGTCTGCCTGGAGTTCTACGGCCAGGTTGCGCATTCGGTTCCCTCGATCGTGGAAATCAAGGCTTACCTCGACCGCCGCCCCGGCGGCGCGATTCTCGCCGGGCTCGAGCACCTCGATGAACGCTATGTCAAGGCCGTCGGCTATGCGACCAAGGCCAAGCGCGGAGGCCGGCCGAAGATGGTTCTGCTTGCCGATATCGTCGGCGAAGACGATAGGGCGGTCGGCGAGGCCGCCTCCGCCGTGGTCAGAATTGCCAATGCGCGTGGCGGCGAAGGC
>JANXPQ010000229.1 GCA_025357235.1 Betaproteobacteria bacterium | reverse complement strand
GGTCAGTGCTTCCTCGCCGCTTCCACGGCTTCGTGCAGTTCCTTTTCGGCATCGCGTAAAAACTGCTCGGCCTTGGCGCCGTGCCCTTGCATGTCGTAGTGGTTGGCAGCGCGGGCACGCTCCATTTCCTTGATCGATTCCTGGATATGATGGTGGACTTTTTCGAGGTCGCGCCAGTCCTTGACTTCAGCGGCATAGGCGAAGCCTGTGACGAACGAAAGAGCGGTGGCAATCAAGACAATTTTCATGATTTCTCCTCTGGAACTGAACCGACAAAGATCCACCTCATGCCGGGTGAAGCGAGGGGCCCGGCCCGAAGTGGTTGCAATACCAGGCGGCGTACTGCCGCCGCGACACGTCGGGGGATCCCGGTCAGGGCATCTTCGCGCAACCCATGACGACAACTTCCCCCCGGCCCTTAACGACCTGCCTGAGCGACGCGTTGACTCGGGGAAACGGGAAGAGAAACGAGGATGAACTGCGAGACGACTCGATGTGAACAAAGAAGGTCCAGTTCCTCGCGAACTATGTGCACGCCCGGCCTGTTGCTACTTGATGTGTTTTACCAATTGCCTCGGTCCGACTTCCCCGCCGTACACATTGCCCTTCGCATCCACCGCTATCCCCTCCGCCGCGCTGGTTCCCTCCATCTCGAGCGGATCGGGGATGCGGTATAGGACCTGGCCGTCTTTCAGGCTTCCGATTCGAATTCCTCTCTTCCATCCAGGGTGGGCCGCGAAGGGAAGTCCGTTCGACTCGGAGTCCGCGACATAGATCATGTCGTCACGCAGGTAGAGGCCGCTTGGACGGCTGAACTGCGCCCACTCGGCGATGAACGCGCCGTCCTGATCGAGGATCTGGACACGCATGTTCCCCCGGTCGGCGATTAACAGCCGTCCTTTGGAATCGAGAGCGATATCGTGAGGCGTCTTGAATTCGCCCGGTGCCGCTCCCCACCGGCCGAAGGACTTGATGAACTTGCCGTCCTTCGTGAATCGCGAAATGCGCGCGACGCTGTCCGGACCTTGCCCAGGGTATTGCCCCGAATGACCTTCCGCGATGAAGATGTCACCGTTGGGTGCGGTCACGACGATACACGGTTCAGTCAGGGCCTGCGGTGGATTGCCCGCAACGCCCGCGGTGCCGATAGTCAGCAGCACCTTGCCTTCCGGGCTGAACTTGACCACGACTTGGCCCTTCGGCTTGTCATCCGGATACTTCTTGCGCTCCCGGGCGTTGGCGCTTCTGCCGTCGACGACCCAGATATTGCCGTCCGCATCCACGTAGATCTTGTGCGGGAAGATGAACAAGCCGGCACCGAAACTCTTCAGGAGTTTTCCGGAGGAATCGAACTTCATGATCGGCGCCACGGTGGAACCGGCGCAGCTGTCGTACGCGAACGGGGATTCTCCGGGAGGGATGTCGGGATTCGCGCCGCACCGATTGGCCACCCAGACGGATTCTCCATCGTTGTCGATCGCGACTGCGTTCAGCGCTCCCCATGTCCTCCCCTCGCGAAGATCTCCCCACGGTGCAATGGATTGGAATGGGTTGGGAAGGTCGTTGGTCGGCTGGATTTCGCCTTCCGCGTATGCACCGGTGCCGCACAGCGTAATTGCGGCAACCATCACGATCAATGACATCAATCGTTCCTTGCGTGGCATGAGACTACTCCTCTAAAAGATTGCGCTCTTGCGACGTTCGATTTTTGGCTTCGAAGCGTGCAACGACGATCCAGGAGGCCGGAACGGCCATTGACGAACTGCTCTTGCTTGGCAGCTCGGGCGGCGCGAGTCGCATGGTTCAGGATCGGACTAAAGAAACATTATGCACAATGCAGACTCGGCCCGTTTTCGCACGTTCTCACTCGACCGGAAAATCGACCCGCTTGATGAATACGACCTTGCCGCCCTCATTCTTCACCACGTTGTAGCCGTGCACGCCGTCGCCCCTGGCGTCGAACTCGTACGACCCTTCGAGGCCCTTGTAGCCCTTGATGGCAAGGATCGCCTTGCGCACCGCTTCGGGTTCGGTGCTCTTCGCGTTGTTCATCGCCAGCGCGAGAATACTCAACGCATCGAAGGCCCAACTCGAGAAGTTGTCCGGGTAGATGCCGTAGCGCTCGTAGTATCTTTTTGTGTAGGCGCGCGCCGCATCATTGGCATCCGCATTGAAATCGGCAACTGCATAGCTGCCGTACAACGCCTCGCCGGCCAGATTCCGGGTCGTCACGGCCGCGGTAGTCGGCGACCCGATCCATTGGATGTTCACGCCGAGCTGGCGCAACTGCTTCGCGAATATTCCCTGATCGGCCGGCACGGTCATGTAGGTTCCGAGCACATCGGCGCCGGATTTCTTGACGGCGAGCACGACCGGGGCGAAGTCCTGCGAGTTGCTGGTGTACCCCTGATCGAGGACGGGCGTGATGCCGAGCTTTTGCAGCTCATCCGTGAGCGCCTTCGCGCCACCATTGCCGAACGCATCGGTGGCATGGACGATCGCCCACTTCTTGAGCTTCAGCGTGTTGACGCCGAAGTCGGCGATGACTTTGGACGAGTACAGATCGTTGGGGCGGGCACGGAACACCCACTTGTTGTCGATGCGTGTGAGGCTGGGATCGGTGCCGCCGATCATGGTGGGTACGCCGGCCTTCGCGATCGCCGGCGAAGCCGCCTGGATCTGCGTGCTGGCAATCGGGCCGACGATCCCTTTGATGTCGGGATCGGTGAAAAGCTTGGTAAACGAGAGGACGGTGCCGGGATTCGTGCTGGCATTGTCCTCGATGCGCAACTCGACCTGGCGCCCGAGTATGCCGCCCGCCTTCTGGATGTCTTCCAGGGCGAGCTTCAGCCCGTTCACCTGAAAGGTTCCCCATTCGGCGTACGGCCCGGTCAACGTGCTGACGACACCGATCTTGATGGGATCCGCGGCGTGCGCGCTTGCGCAAAGCAGCAGCGCAGCGCAAAACGCCAGAGCAATTCGGATTCGCATATACATCCTCCGCTCGATGTTTTGATTGGTGGCAGTCCACCTTGGTGAGTCTCGCCTCACAGCATACCGCGGTCGCGGTTTGGATGTGGGGCCGCCGTTGCCGCGGGTCACTCGCGTGCCGCGGAGTTTGCCCGATCCTCAAAATCGCCTACTACCGAAACAAGAGAGCCCAGGACCAGTACAAAGCAATGGCGAGCTGAACGACAAAAGCCATGAATCGGACATTTACCGCGAGATTGCTCCCGGAACTAAGGTGCGCACCGGACTGGACGAAGCGGGCCACGAGCAGCCACGGGGCAAGAGGGTCCGTAACGCCCGCACGATCCGTGACCAACGCCACGACCAGAAGTCCCCCGAATATGGGCAGACCTTCAATGCAATTGGCGTGGGCGCGAGCAAGGCGCTGCATGAACGGCGAGAGGTTGGAATTGTCAGGCTTGAATTCGTTTCCAGCAATGTGTCCCCCTGCCACAAGCCGGCCACGAAGAATTTCCATAAGAACGACAAGAAGCAACGCCCATGCGATCAATAGCGTCAAAACGGTTGCAGACGTATTTGTCATCGTCGACCTTTTCGGATTCGCAGCGACTGCGCCGCACGACCGGATGATGCAGGATGCGTGCGTGGAACGATAGAGAGGGCGGTCTTCTCACCTTCTTTTTTTCTGCTCTGCGACCTCAATTGGAGACATTGCTGCAGCATCGCGCCGATCGGTTCGCGGAACACGGCATCGGCTGTCTCGAAGGCTTGATTCGACATGACGACATAGTGGAAATGACGAAAGCGATCTACAGGGTTTCTCGCCTTCGTTAAAAAGAGCGGTTTGTGCACACTGCAGGCCTGACCAATCAATCCAGCTTACCCGGGGAATGCGTCAAAACGCGCACCTGGTCCGGCCGCAAGTAGAGGAACACCGCCAGCGCGGCAAATGCGAGACATGCAGCTACGAGGAAAGCGCTGGCCGGATGCATCAACCACAACGCCCCGGCGATCAGCGACGCAGGCAGGTAGATGAGGCCCGTCACGAAATTGTAGAGGCCGATGGCAGACGCGCGGCGCTCCAACTCGATATCTGCGATGAACGCCTTGCTCTGGGCTTCGTCGATCGCATAGAACACGCCATAGACGATGAACAGGACGATGACGTGCCATCGCGTGGTCGCGAATGCGAAGCCGAGGCTCATCAACAGATAGATGAGGTAGCCCAGCATGATTATTCGCGCCCTTCCAAATTTATCGCCGAGTTTGCCTGTCAGCGGTGCGGCAACGACGAACGCGATATTGAACAGGGCGTAAAGCAACACGATGTCCTTGACCGCGAAACCGACGCTGTGTGCACGCAACAACAGAAAGCCGAAACTGAAATAGGCCAGCGAAAAGATTCCTGCTGCGACAAGGTAGCGCTTGAATGCCGGGCTGAGGGTGTTCCATGTTGCGAACATGTTCTCGCGCCGGCGCTGAACCGCTGGCTGATCCTTGATGAGGCTCAAGACCACGATGCTGAGCGCGGCAGGAACGAGCGCGACCCAGAACAGAATCCGGTACGTCGACGCCCCCTCCCCAAGCCACGAAAGCAGACCATACGCCACCAGCGGGCCGAGCACGGCGCCGGCCTTGTCCAGCGCCTTGTGCACGCCGAACGAGTACCCGCGTATGTCTTTGTCGGCCACCGCCGAAAGCCACGCATCGCGCGGCGGCCCCCGGAAACTCTTGCCCAGCCGCTCGATGACACGAAAAACGCTGAGTCCTGCAACCGAACTGGAGACCAGCAGAATGACCTTGGCCAGCGTGGAGAAACCATATCCGGCCAGCGCGAAGACTTTGCGTTTGCCGGTTCGGTCCGATAACCAGCCGGCGAGGTAGTTCAACGAGGAGGCGGACAAGTCGGCCAACCCCTCGACCATGCCAAGCAAAGCCGCCGATGCCCCTGCGATCGTCGTGAAGAAGATCGCGAAGACCGAAAAGATCATCTCGGAGCTAAGGTCAGTCAAAAAACTCACCAGACCCAGCTTGAGCACGTCCGGATGCACACCAAACTTCTTGTCTGCAGAATCAGGCAACATCGGGTCCTTCAAAGGAAACGGGGTCGGGACGGTTCCGGCAATCCGTGGCATGGCGACCCTGCGAGCAACCGAACGATTTCGGAATGCAGACTACACCTTGCCTCGGAGAAAATTGACTCTGACCCTGAGGTCTCCCCAACGTTCAGTGCGCGCGATCCGTCAACTGGCTGTGTGATTTCGGTTCGTTTTGCACTAGCGCTTGCTCTCGACCGTCGTCGTTTTGCGCCGCGAGCATTCGATAGCTGCGTCGGTCTTCATCATCCAAGGCCAGCATCGGAGGCTGTCCAAACTCGGCGATCGTCCTCACCGTCGGACCCAACACAATCGTGGTGCCGAGACCGGCATACACATAGTGATCGCCGAAAGTCTGTTTCAGAACTGCAAAGGCCGCTTCCCCGGTGCAATG
>JANXPQ010000106.1 GCA_025357235.1 Betaproteobacteria bacterium | reverse complement strand
GCTGATCCTCCTTGTATTGACGGTGACTTCAGACACCACCATCTTAACAATGCGAGGCTCTCAGCCACCCCTGTTTCCTCGCACACCGAGCACCTTGCGGCTTAAGGTAGTGCCATGAGGCTCAGAGTCGACGCGGTTGTTCTGCTGGCCGGGCTTTGTGCGGCATCCGTGGCCCATGCCGGCCAGGACAGCGGAGGCTACTTCGGGGCGGCAATAGGGCAGGCTTCGGCCAGCAATTATTGTTCGGACACCTCGGGTCTTGTCGTCGCCTCCTGCGACGACAAGGATACGAGCTTCAAGGTATTCGGCGGTTACCGGTTTACGCGCAACGTTGCGGTCGAAGTGGCCTACGTGGATCTGGGGAAATACCACGCGACCGGATCGGTCCTCGGCCTTCCCTTCGATGTGAAAACCGAAGTAACGGGTGTTACCGTGCAAGGAGTAGGGATCGTGCCCTTCGGTAATGAATTTTCCCTGATGGGACGGATCGGCGCAATTTTCTGGGATCTGAACAATTCAGGAACAGTGGGCGGTTTTCGTGGCGGGGGCGGAGACAGCGGTGTTGATGTTGCGCTGGGAGTGGGAGCGCAGTACAAATTCGCCCCGAATTTCGGCGTGCGCGCCGATCTTGACTATTATCCGAACCTGGGGAACAGCAATACCGGAGAGGACAATGTCACCGCGGCTTCGATCGGTTTGGTGTTTCTGTTCTGACGCAATGCGCTGCGGAATGGGTGGAGCGATCGTTCGCTTGTCCGCATAGGGGAGGTAATTGGATTTCGAAACGAAGCGTCTGCCGGCGCTGCCCGACGTTGTCGCGCCCGATGGGTCCGACGTGCGCGTCCTGCTGAAGACGCAGCGCGGCGGCATGGCGCATTTCGAGCTCGCGGGCGGCCGCGCGTCGGAGCCTATCCGTCACCGCACAGTGGACGAGATCTGGTTCGTATTGTCCGGCCGCGGCGAGATGTGGCGCAGCCGGAACGAGCAGGAAGAAGTCGTCGCACTCGAACCCGGTACCTGCATCAGCATTCCGGTTGGCATGCATTTCCAGTTTCGCGCGGCGCAAGGCGAAGCGCTCGCGGCGGTGGGCGTGACCATGCCACCGTGGCCGGGGCCGGAAGAGGCCGTGCCGGTGCCGGGAAAATGGAGCGCGAGATAGTCCTGATGATGCACTCACTCGCAACGAGTGAGCGAATCCTCTGCGCCTGTGCGTTGGGTGTAATCGTTAAGGTGAGCGCTTATCGAGCGTCCGCGATGTCGATCAATACCGGCTGATGGTCGGATGCCTGCGTTTGCGCATCGATTGTCACGTCGCGCACTCGCCGGGCTAGATCGGTGGTCACGAAAATGAAATCGCAGCAAAACGGTGGCTTGGCCCAACTGTCCTCGTGGACTCCGGCACTCGGCGCATGGGAAATGCCGGGATGCGCGAGTGTCCATGCGTCGATGAGAGCGGGGGCCGCGCCGATATCGAATGGCGCCGTGATGCGCCGATACGCCGGATCGTCCGGTTTGAAATTGAAGTCGCCGGTGAGAATGGCCGAGGCCGGCCGCGGCCGGGCCTGGAAGGGCTGGCCGGCATCGTTCTGAATGTGAGGAGCCGACGCGTGGCCGCACGCGTGCTGATGCAACATGCGTAGCGCGTCGAT
Organism: Betaproteobacteria bacterium; assembly: GCA_025357235.1. Classification (GTDB taxonomy): domain Bacteria; phylum Pseudomonadota; class Gammaproteobacteria; order Burkholderiales; family JACQAP01; genus JACQAP01. The sequence goes on along the minus strand of JANXPQ010000106.1, from coordinate 4,915 downwards.
CTGCACCATGCGCTGCATCGCCGAGTAGTACTCCAGGTGAGTCGTCATTACACGCACCGGTCCCCAGGGCGCCTGCACCACCGTTTCGACCGCGATGCGCTGCATGCTTTGCACCCCGGGATCGGCAGGCCAGGGCAGCAGGTGACGATAAACCTGCACGACAGGCAGGCGCGAAAAAATAAGATTGCCGAACCGGCTGCGGCCGCCCTTGCCGTCATCGACGTCGGTCGCTATGCCGTAGTGCGCGCTGAAGCCGGGCAGGGCGCGCGACAATTCCGCAACCTGGTCTTCGCCACGGCTGCCGGGCAGGCCGGGAAAATTGACCGCCACTTCCTGCAGGCACAACACGTCGAAGTCGGCAAGCTTTTGGGCCGTGCGCACGATGCGCGCAGGATCGACGGCGAGGTCGATGCCGCGGCACCACTGAATGTTCCAGGTAATGAGCTTCATTGGCTCTGCAGCGTGCGTCAGTAGCGGGCGTCGTCCGGCTTCCCGCCCTTGGGCCAGTCTTCGAGTTTCCCCGCGAAATCAGGTCGCGGCTGGCGGGTAAAAAACGCGGCGACGTCGAATGCCTCCTGGTCGCTGAGCGAGCCGCCCTGGCCGAAGGGCATGTTGGCCTTGACGAAGGCTGCAGCGGTGTTGAGCCGCGCCATGCCGGCGCCGATGTTGAACGATTTCGGACCCCACAGCGGGGGATAGATTATTTCGCCGGAAGCCGCGAAGCTGCCCTGACCCGCGTCGCCGTGGCAGAGGGTGCATTTGCGCGCATAGACTTGTGCGCCGCGTGCCTGATCGGGTGGCTGCTCGCTCTTGATGCGCAGGAATCCGCGGCCAGGCACGTTTTTCCCCGTGGGTACTTCGCGGGACAGCCATTGCATGTAGGCCAGTATGCCGATCATTTCCCGGCTCTCGAAAGGCAGGGGCCGGCCGTTCAGGGATCGCCGGAAGCAATCGTTGATGCGATCCTGCAGGGCGTTGACTTTGGCATTGCGGCTGCGGTATTCGGGAAACACCCCCCAGACGCCAACCCACGGCGCCGCCCAGGGCGTGCGTCCTCCATTGAGATGGCAACTGGTGCAGTTAAGTGCGTTGCCCGCATAAGCCGGGGCGTTCTCCTGCGTATGCGCAAGAATGCGCCAGCCGGATGCAATCGCTTCGCCGACCGGTCCGTCCGGAATGGGACTGTCGCTCCATCCCGGATAGCGATCATCCTCGGCAGCCGTGACCGGCAGGCAGATACAACATGTCACGATCAGCAGCGCAACTACCGATGTGCCGGCGCGCTGTCCTCGCCGAATCATTGCCGCATCAACCCGCGAAGCAGTAACTGCACCCTTTCGACTGCGCGCCATTGACTGCCAGTACGCCTGACGGGACGACCTGCACGCCGGGCAGCACTGCCGCAAGCCAGTCCTGTTTGACGGATTCGTGCGGTACGCCCAGTTGCTGCGCAAGGCGGGCGCTCTGATGATGGATCGCCGTGTTGCATACCGCGATCTTCACGCCGCGCGCGACCAGTTTATCCAGCGCGGCCTCCGGCAGCGGCATGTCGCCCGGCTTGATGTAGGCGAAGGGATTGCGCAAGGCCGGCGATTTCGTAGCGGGGTCGTTGACTTTGAAGAACTCGCCGAGCTTGTACTTTTCCCAGACCTCGTCCCTGAACGCAATCGGAATCGCGGAGTGCCGCAACACCACCACCACCCCGAGTTCGCTTTCGGGAACGTTGTAGCCCTGCGCGCCGGTCATCAGGAAAACGTGCGACCAGATCAATGCGAAGCCGTTGTTGGGTGAAGGCGCATCGTAGACCTGACGATACTTGCCGGGAATGCTTTCGAGCCACGTTTGAAATGCGGTGCTTGCGCCGGAATCCGCGGCCTGTGCGCTGGCAATGAGTTCGCCCAGGCCGATTGCCGCGGCGGTCGCCGCCATGCCGCCAAGAAAATCGCGCCGCTGTGAAAAATATTTCGATTCCGACATTTTCAAGTCCTTTCCGTTCAGGTGGAGTGATACAAAGCGTGGCCGCAAATATTATCCCGCATCGGCCTCGTAGCCGGAGAAACGGCAAAAATAAAAACCCCGCTTGCGCGGGGTCCGGTGTGAGCATTGCCGATTAAAATCAGACAGGAAGCGGTTCTTCATCGCGGGCCGGCTGTCGCTGTCGCTGTCGCTGGGGCTTGGCTTGCGCAGCCAGGCGCTGTTTCTCGGCTTCTTTCCTTTTTTCTTCCTCTTCGGCCAGCCTTGCCCAGTACAGCGCTTCGAATTCAAAGCACATGGCGCACCTCCTCGGCTTTAAGTTGAGGTTCACAAAAGGCCTTTACCGTGACGCTGTTGCCGATTGAATGCTAGCGCCGCGATGGCATGGAATCAACCGCTTTTAACCAGGTTATTGCGGCGTCGCAGCAAGTTCTTCGCGTGCTTTCTCCATGGCTTCGACGATGACCTCTGGCGGTTGCGCGCCGGACAAGGCGAGCCGCTGGTTGAATATGAAAAAGGGTACGCCTTCCACGCCGATGGCGCGCGCCCGCCGATCCTGCTCCTCGATCAGGTCACGATCGGCCGCGCTGGCGAGGTAGGTTGCCACCTCATCGCGATTCATCCCGGCCTGTTGCGCGATGTCCGCGAGCGTTTCCTTGTCGCTCAGGTCCGCGCCCTCCACAAAATAGCGGCGGAAAATGGTTTCGGCCATTGCTTCCTGTTTGCCGTGCTCACCTGCGAAATGCATCAGCCGATGCGCGTCGATGGTATTGGGCTGAACCTGGATGGCGTCGAATGCGAAGTCGATGTCGGCCAGCTTGCCCGCAGCCGACACCCGCGCGTAGATTTCTTTTGCGCGCTCCGGGCCGCCGAACTTGTTCTCGAGATACTGCCTGCGCGGCACGCCGCTGTCGGGAAGCTGGGGATTGAGCTGGAACGGATGCCAGCGCACCACCGGCATTTCATCCGGATGCTTTTCGCGCCAGGTTTCGAGCGCGCGATCGAGGTTGCGCTTGCCGATGAAACACCAGGGGCAAACTACGTCGGAGATAACGTCGATTTGAAAAGTCATGCCCACCTCACCCCGGCCCTCTCCCCCCACAGGGCGGAGAGGGAGCGCTTAGAAGCTCGAGTTCAATAACTCGAGAATGCGTTCAACTACTGCCTCGGTATTGCCAAGTACCTCATTATTCCAGAATCGGACTACTCTGAATCCTTTCGTTTCGAGAATTTTTGTCCTCCTTTCATCTGCTTCCAGGGTGAGGGCGTGTTGACCCCCATCTATCTCGACGATCAATAGTTTCTCGATGCAAACGAAGTCCACGACATAGGGCGGAAAAGAATGCTGACGACGGAACTTGAATCCCCCCAACTGCCGATTTCGAAGACGACGCCACAATAACGTCTCAGCGTCAGTCTGATTCTTACGAAGCGCTTTCTTCGTCGAACTCATCGCAGATGCGACGCAAAGATGTTTTTCCCTCTCCCTCTCCGCCCTCACGGGGGGAGAGGTTTCGTCGACACGGCGAAAGGGGGTTGAACTTGGGGCGGGAGACGAAACGGTGACGCGCTACCCGCAAACGGGTGATTTCATCACTAACGTGTCCGCACGTCGGGGTGAGGTGGGTGGGGAGGGCGGTTGGTTAATTGCAAACCATGCGTTTTACCGCCAGGGTCTCGTTGCCATAGGATACGCGGCGATCGAATACGGCGTTGCACCCGTTCATGCCGGGTGGCAGCAACGCGGAGAGGCTGGCGGTGGTGCGCTCATAACTGCAGGTCAGATGGAAGTTGCGCTTGCTCTGCGGCAGCCGCCACGAAACGCGCAGTTCGCCGTTCGTGCTTTTCACAGAGAACGGTTTGACGATGTGATTTTGCGACGGCGGGCCATCGGAGATCGTCACGCCGGTCAGCCGCAGCGGCGGATCCGTGTACGCCACTGTCCAGTCGCCGGCGATGGTTGCCTCCTGTTTCACTTCGAGAGAGTCCGGGCAAAGGACCTCGGCCTGTGCGGGCAGGGCAAGTGCCAGTAGAAACGTCGTCATGGTTAATCGCATGCGCGGGGTACTCCTTCGTTCGCTTGTTGTTTGTATTCTAAACCGGGGAACCACGGAGGACACGGAGGGCACGGAGGAAAATTGGATTCCGTTTTATCCGGTATGCGTAAAGTTACATGATCGGGTGCGCTGGAATATTCGGCTCGTGAAGACCAGGCGGTGCAGATACACGAAACGCGGGTCATGCAAGAAACAAGACTTGACCCCGTGTCTTCTCTAAATCCATCCAATAGCCCACAGTAGCGCAACAACAATCGCAACGAAAATCCAGACACTTCCCACACAACGAATGAGTTTACCGATAGCACTATGGAGTTTCTTCGAGTGCCTCTGATGTACTACATCAGCGGCTGGCCAAGAAGCGGCGCGAAGCGACGCTGTTGGCCAGTCCACTGCATGTAAAAGTTATGCGGCATCTGTTGCTCTAGCCTCTTCGTTGTTCGGTCGCCGTAATTCGTCGAATCGCTTCAAGCACCACACCCACATCGGTTGCCACAATTACATGTTCGCGCTTTATCCAACGCGTAAGGACGCCAACTAGAACTGGTCGCGGCGGCGGTCCATTAGCCAGCAGCCACACGGGAGAGCCGCTCATCCCGTTCGGGTCGGGAAACGTCTGAATGCTCGGATCAGATCCCACGTCTTTGGCAATGCTACGTTTGTTGAATGTGACTAGGTGATGGGTCGATTCACTTACGCCCAGTGATGCATATACGCTTGGAGAGGCAGGCACTCCCGCATAGCAATACGATTGATAAACAAGCTCGGTGCGAGACGTTTTTCTTCCCCCTTTCGATGAAGGGAAACCGGCGAAGGTATATAGATCTCCATCTCTCTGGTTCGGACCTAGTGTAGTGCTTCGTTCTGTTTGGAACTTAAATTGC
>JANXPQ010000228.1 GCA_025357235.1 Betaproteobacteria bacterium | reverse complement strand
TCGGGTTCAACCATGGTGAGCAGGATGCCGTAGTAGCCGGCCACGCCGAGCAGGCCGAGCCCCACTACCAGCATGCCGGTGATCGCGCCGCCGCGGAACGCGACTTGCAGGGCGGCATTGATGCCGTTATTCGCGGCTTCGGCGGTGCGCACGTTGGCGCGCACGGAGACATTCATGCCGATGAAGCCGGTCAACCCCGACAGTACTGCGCCGATCAGGAAACCGATCGCGGAATACCAGTCGAGCCCGAACCCAAGCACCAGGAACAGGACGCCGCCAACGATGGCGATGGTCGTGTACTGGCGGTTGAGGTAGGCCTGAGCGCCTTGTTGTATCGCAGCAGCGATTTCCTGCATGCGCGCATTGCCGGCGGGTTGGCCGAGTATCCATTTGATGGAAATCGCCCCGTAGGCAATCCCGATGATCGCGCAAACGAGCGCGAAGATCAGTGCTGAAGACATGAATCCCCCTTTATCGATATCAATTCAATACAGAGCCGAAAAAATGGGCCGGCTCCTGAACCCTTGAGTAAATGCCTGCCCTGGAGTGAGAACCCAGGCCTGCAACTCGCCGAAATGGCTGGGCAGCCGCTACGCCGGCCAAGTTAGCGCGCGATTTTAACCGACTTCCCGCCGGAAAGCCGGATTCCGCTCAAAGCTTGAAATCCGGCAGTTTCCGGGGTACGGCGGCATTCTTGAGCGTTACGTACTGCGGCATCCCGTTCTTGAACGGGGGATAGTCTTCGCCCTGGATCAGCGGGGACAGGTATTGGCGGCATTTTGGGGTGATGCCGTAGCCGTCATCGGTAATGAAGTCCTGCGGCAGCTTCTTCTCGACATTGGCGATGTCATCCAGGTTGGCCACGCCGACGGTCCATTTATAGGGTTTGTTCGACTTGCGCACGATGGTCGGCATGACTGCATTGCGTCCCTTGAGGGCCAGTTCGACCGCCGCCTTGCCGACGGCGTAGGCCTGGGTGACATCGGTCTTGGAAGCGATATGCCTTGCCGAGCGCTGCAGGTAGTCGGCCACCGCCCAGTGATATTTGAGTTTGAGTCCATCCTTCACGACCGCCGCGACCACCGGCGCCACACCGCCCAATTGCGCATGGCCGAAGGCGTCGCGCACGCCCTGATCCGCCAGAAACGCGCCTTCGCCGTCGCGCACGCCCTCGGACACGACAATGGAGCAGTAGCCGTAGCGCTTGACCAGCGCGTCCACCCGGGCGAGGAAGCGGGCCTTGTCGAAGCGGACTTCCGGAAACAGGATCATGATGGGGAGGTCGCCGGGTTTGTCGGCCGCGAGGCCGCCCGCGGCCGCGATCCAGCCCGCATGGCGTCCCATGACTTCGAGTATGAAGACCTTGGTTGAAGTCTTGGCCATCGAGGCGACATCGAAACTCGCTTCGCGCGCCGATATCGCGATGTACTTCGCCACCGAACCGAACCCCGGGCAGCAGTCCGTGATCGGCAGGTCGTTGTCCACGGTCTTGGGGACATGAATCGCCTGGATTGGATATCCAAGGGAGACCGACAATCGTGAAACTTTCAGGCAGGTATCGGCGGAATCGCCGCCACCGTTATAGAAGAAATAGCCGATGTTGTGTGTCTTGAATACTTCGATCAGGCGCTCGTACTGCGCGCGGTTTTCTTCCAGGCCCTTGAGTTTGTAACGGCAGGAGCCGAAAGCGCCGGCCGGCGTGTGGCGCAGCGCAGCGATGGCTTTGGCGGATTCCTTGCCGGTGTCGATCAGGTCCTCGGTCAGCGCGCCGATGATGCCGTTGCGTCCGGCGTAGACCTTGCCGATTTTGTTCTTGTGCTTGCGCGCGGTTTCGATCACGCCGCAGGCGGATGCGTTGATGACAGCCGTGACGCCGCCGGACTGGGCGTAGAAGGCATTCATTTTCTTGGTCATGGCGAAACTCCGGGAAGGCGTTCACCACGCAGGACACGCAGGACACGGAGGAAAACAAAACCAGCAAGCGCGGGATGGAAATCAGCGAGCAGAAATCACTGGTCCCTTGCACCGTTGACGGCTGACCTGCCAGGCAACTGAACTCCCCGTATCGCTTCGCCGTTCTGGCTTTCCTCCGCGTCCTGCGTGTCCTCCGTGGTTCCAGTTGTTACTTCAACGCAGCGAAGATGCGGTCGCGGATCGATTCCATCGAGCCCACGCCTGCGACCTTCACATATTTCGGCGCGCCTGGCACGCCACTTTTCGCCCAATTGGAATAATAGGCAATGAGCGGCTTGGTCTGCGAATGGTAGACCTCGAGCCGTTTCTTGACCGTGGCTTCCGTGTCGTCCGCGCGCTGCACCAGTTCTTCGCCGGTGACATCGTCCTTGCCGGCGACTTTGGGCGGATTGAAAATCAAGTGATAGGTTCGTCCCGAAACAGGATGCACGCGCCTTCCCGACAGGCGCTTGACGATCTCGGCGTCGTCCACGTCGATTTCGACCACATGGTCGAGCATGACGCCGGCGCTTTTCATCGCGTCGGCCTGGGGAATCGTGCGCGGGAACCCGTCGAACAAAAAGCCTTTCGCGGCATCGGGCTGTTTGATGCGCTCCTTGACCAGGCCGATGATCACGTCATCGGGCACCAGCGCGCCGGCATCCATGAATTTTTTTGCCTCCAGGCCGAGTGGCGTGCCGGCCTTGATGGCGGCGCGCAGCATGTCGCCCGTGGAAATCTGCGGAATGCCGAATTTACCGATGATGAAGGCGGCCTGCGTGCCTTTGCCGGCGCCGGGCGCGCCGAGAAGGATGAGTCGCATTTCTCTCCTGTCCTGATAGTTGATGTCCCGAACGGCAGGGACTTATGAGCCGTCTTGAGCCGCGGCCTGACTTGCATGCGCAGATTATACGGGTGATCAGCTGCCGGCCGAGAACGCCCGGCGCATTTTCTCCAGGTCCTCCGGCGTGTCCACGCCGGGATCCGGCGCCTGATCGGTCACAGCGACGCTGATGCGGTAACCGTGCCAAAGCGCGCGCAACTGCTCCAGGGATTCGAACTGCTCGACCGCGGCCGGTGCCAGCGTCGAATATATCTTCAGGAAGCTGCAGCGGTACGCATACAGTCCGAGGTGCCGGTATGCCGGCAGCCCCTCCGGCAAACGCGAGGTGTCGACCCTGAACGCGTCGCGCGCGTAGGGAATCGGCGCCCGCGAAAAATAAGCCGCGTACCCGTGCTTGTCGAGCACGACTTTTACCACGTTCGGATCGAACATCTCGGCCGCCGAATGGATGGGGTGGCAGGCCGTGGCGATGGGCGCTTCGCGATGGTTGGCCAGTTGTTCCGCCACCGAGCGCACCAGTTGCGGCGGAATGCGCGGCTCGTCTCCTTGGACATTGACCACGACAAGGTCGTCCGGCCATGCACGGGCGACGGCGATTTCGGCGATGCGATCGGTGCCGGATGCGTGATCCGGCCGCGTCATCATCGCGTCGTATCCGTGCTTCGCAACCGCTTCCTGGATTCTGCGGTCGTCGGTGGCGACGATGACTTCCTGCGCGCCGGATTCGCGCGCGCGATCGGCGACGTGAACCACCATCGGCTTGCCGGCAATTTCCGCAAGCGGCTTGCCGGGCAGGCGCGCCGACGCGTAGCGGGCGGGAATAACTACAGTAAAGGCAACCACGGGACTCAGGACTTAGGACTAAGTGAAAAAATTCGCGCGCTTTCCTCGGCACTGAGTCCTGAGTCCCCAGTCCCGAGTCCCATTAGACCTCCTCCTCTGGAGGAATTTTACGTGCTTCGTCTTCGAGCATCACCGGGATGTCGTCGCGGATCGGATAGGCCAGCCGGTCTGCTTTGCAGATCAGTTCCTTTTCGGCCTTCTTGTAGAGCAGCGGTCCCTTGCACAACGGGCAGACCAGGATGTCGAGCAGTTTAGGATCCATGCCGGGTTTTCATTTTTTCGAGGATGAGCCTGCCGAGTGCCGTATCAACGCGCGCATCCACCGGCAATACCCAGTGGTTTTCGCGTGCGAAGCGCAGGCATTTTATCGCATCCTTCTCGGTCATGATGATCGCATCGGCATCGCGGAAGTCGAGATCGGCCTGTGAATAGGCATAATGATCCGGAAACGCATGCGCCGCAAAACTCAGCCCCAGTGCTTGCAGATGGTCGAAAAAGCGCATCGGGTTGCCGATGCCGGCGATGGCATGTACCCGCTTGCCGTGGAACGCGCCCGCTTCCTGATGGAAAGCCGGGTTCAGCAGGTTGCGAAATCCGTTGCCTTCCAGCGTCATCGCAAACGTCGCCGCGCCTGCGTCTGGCGGAACTGAGTTGCCGGTCACGACGACTGCGTCGACGTTTGCCAGGCGTGCGGTGCTTTCCCGCAACGGCCCGGCCGGCAGCGGCAGGCCGTTGCCCGTGCCGCGGCTGCCGTCGATGACGGCAATTTCGACGTCGCGCTGCAGGCGGTAGTGCTGCAGGCCGTCGTCGCTGACGATGACGTTGCATCCGGGATTCGTGGCAATCAGGGCTCGGGCAGCGGCGACGCGATCGCGTCCGATCCAGACCGGACAGCGGCTGCGCTGCGCGAGCAATACCGGTTCATCCCCCGCCACCTCGGGCGACGCGTTTTCCCGTACGGCCGTCGTGTGACCGCGACCGCCATAGCCGCGACTGACGATGCCGGGCGTGTATCCGTGCGCCCGCAGGAAATCGCACAGCCATAGCACCAAAGGCGTTTTACCGGTGCCGCCCGCAGTGATGTTGCCGACCACGATCACCGGGACCGGCACGCGATACGAAGGGAACACACCTGCCCGATAGAGCGCGCGACGCAATGCAACGGTGCATCCGAACATCGCCGCAATCGGCAGGAGCAGGATGGAAAGCCAGGAGAGGCGATACCAGTGGCGATCGAGGAAAGTCAGACTTTGTCCCTTCACCGTCGGCGTTGCGTGGAATCTTCGCCGCTCATTGATCGCAACCCGGCGGGTGGCGTCAGCGGCGCTGCTGCTGAGTCGTGAAGGTGATTTTTCCGAAGCCGGCCATTCGTGCCGCTTCCATCACGTTGATTACCGATTGGTGCGTGGTATTGGCATCGGCATTGATGATGATGACCGGATCCGTGTTGCTGCCTGCGGCGCGCTGCAATTCGGTGGCCAGGGCCTCCGGCGTGCTAAAGGCCACTGCGGCCCGGTTGATCATGTACTGGCCGCTCGCCGACACGCCGACGTTGATCTGGCTCGGACGGTCGACCGGCTTGGTTGCGTCCGCCGTCGGCAGGTTGATCTGCATCTCGGAGTAGCGCGAATAAGTCGTCGTGACCGCCAGAAATATCACGATGACGAGGAGGACGTCGATGAAAGGAACCAGGTTGATTTCCGGTTCTTCCCTGAACGATCCGCGGCGGAAGTTCATGGCTCGCCCGGGCTTCAGGCCTGGCGCTGGCCGTGAATGATCTCGACCAGCTTGATGGCCTGGATTTCCATTTCCACCACCAGCGAATCGGCGCGGGCGCGGAAATGGCGATAGAACACCAGGCTGGGTACCGCAACGATGATGCCGAAAGCGGCGTTGTACAGGGCGATCGATATGCCATGGGCCAGTTGCCCGGGATTGGCCATCCCGGTCGGACCCTGCGAACCAAAGATGTCGATCATGCCTATGATCGTGCCGAGCAGGCCGAGCAACGGGGCCATGGTGGCGATGGTGCCCAGCGTCGTGAGAAAGCGATCCAGTTCATGCGCGGCGGCGCGGCCGGCCTCCTCGATTGAATCCTTCATGATTTCGCGCGAGCTGGAGGCCTCCTTCAGCGCCGCGGCGAAGATCCTGCCCAGCATTGCACTTTGCGCGAGCCGGCTGAGCATGTCGGGCGATACGCCTTTCTGGCGATATTCCTGCACGACCCTGGGCAGCAGATCGCGCGGCGCAACAAAATCCTTGCGCAGGCTGTAAAAGCGTTCACCGATGATGCCGAGCGTGATGATCGAGCAAAGAATAAGTGGCCAGATCGGCCATCCGGCCGCTTCTATGATGTGTAGCACGCTCGACTCCGATGCATTTGAAAACCCGCGCCACTTTAAACTGCATCGTTAAGCGCGGCAAGCAAAGCGATAAGAAGCGAGACTTGCTTGACAAGCATGGCGCGCAGCAACCTAACTGCAAAAAATTGTCCACAATCTTTGTGGATAACTGTGTGCACAGATTGTACAAAGACGCGGTAAGTTGGTTTTTTGAAAGCATTTTTTGTTTTACGATTAAAAATTACGCGTCAATTTTTTATAGCAATATCATGCACTTGCAATGATACCCCCCGTGGTTACGCGGGTTTCCGGGCGATCGTCTTTCATTTTCATGACGACTGTGGATGAAGAGGACGCCAACAACGTCCTTTGTCAAGCGGGAAATACAGAATCATTTCGCGATCAGAACGCGCGCACTCTGGCGATTGAGCCACGTCCCGGTGATCTAGAATGCCGCGCATGCATGTCGATGATTCAAATACGGCAATCATTTCGGTCGCGGAACTGAACCGGCGCGCGCGGGAATTCATCGAGGCCGGTTTTCCACTGCTCTGGATCGCGGGGGAGATATCGAACTTCACCCGCGCCGCTTCCGGCCACTGTTATTTTTCACTGAAGGACGCAACGGCGCAGGTGCGTTGCGTGTTTTTCCGCCACAAGGCGGCGCTCGTCGACTGGAAGCCGGAGAACGGCATGCAGGTCGAAGTGCGGGCACTGCCGACCTTGTATGAAGCGCGCGGTGATTTCCAGTTGACCGTCGAAGCCATGCGGCGCTCAGGACTGGGAGCCCTGTTCGAAGCCTTCGAACGATTGAAACGCAAACTCGAACAGGAAGGCCTGTTCGATCCTTCGCGCAGGAAGGTCATCCCTGAATTTCCGGCTACAGTGGGTATCGTGACCTCGCCGAAGGCGGCGGCGCTGCATGACGTGCTGACGACCCTGGCGCGGCGCATGCCCGGCATTCGCATCGTGCTTTATCCCACTCCGGTCCAGGGTGAAGGCGCGGGCGAGAAAATCGCCCAGGCCATTCGTACAGCCTCGGCACGCAAGGAAATCGACGTGCTGATCGTTTGCCGCGGTGGCGGCAGCATGGAGGATTTGTGGGCTTTCAACGAGGAGATCGTCGCCCGCGCCATTGTCGACTGCCCGATGCCGGTGGTCTCGGGCGTGGGACATGAGACCGATTTCACCATCGCCGACTTTGTTGCCGATGCGCGGGCGCCCACGCCGACCGCAGCTGCGGAACTGGTGAGTCCAAAACGCACCGATTTGCTGATGCGCCTGGGCGTACTGGGGGCACGGTTGTCGCGGGATATCGATCGCGTGCTGAATACGCGCATGCAGCATCTCGACTACCTCGGCAAGCGCCTGGTGCATCCGGGCGAGCGCATCGACGCCGAGTCGCGCCACATGGGGCATCTCGCCAACCGGCTGCGTTCGGCGGCAACCCATGCCCTGGATGCCGCGACGTGGGAACTTTCCGGCCTTCTGCAGCGGCTGCGCGACGGCCTTCCCGATATCGATGCGCAGCTCGTGAGGCAACAGGAGTTGCATTTGCGCCTGCGACACGGTCAGGCGCGCGTGCTCGAGCAGCAGGAGGCGCGGCTCGTCAAAATGCGGGCAAGCCTGGCCCACCTCAATCCCAGGGCGGTGCTGGAGCGCGGCTACAGCATCGTCGAAAAACGTGACGGGCAGATCGTGCGTTCGGTGGAACAGGTCGCAAGAGGGGAGTCGCTGCGCCTGACGTTCGCTCGTGGTGCGGCGCAAACGAGCGTAGAGCATATCGAAATTCCAGAAGAGTAATTTGGATTTGCGGGTGGGGTGCGCTATCTTGATCGGCGCTGCATCACGCAAGGTCCGGAAACAATCTTTTGCATCCGGCCCAAGTCCGGCCGGTAGTCCCGGCCTGGCCAGAAAAAGTAACCATTCCCCATGGAGGAACCATGATTTCAGCAAGGAAATTGATGTCCCTTTGCGTTTTCGCGTTGTTCGCATCGCTGTCCCTGCATGCATCCGCCCAGCTCGCGGACAAGAAAGTCCTGACCCTCGACGGCGCCAGAAAGGTCGCTGCCGCCGCTGAGGCCGAGGCGAAGAAAAACAACTGGAACGTGGTAATCGCAGTGGTCGACGACGGCGGCAACCTGCTCTATCTGCAGCGCCTCGACGGCACGCAGACAGGCAGCATCGACGTGGCGATCCAGAAGGCGCGCACCGCGCAGGCGTTCAAGCGCCCGACCAAAGTATTCGAAGATGCAATCGCCGGTGGCCGCAACGCGCTGATCGCATTGCATGGCGCCTTGCCTCTGGAGGGTGGGCTGCCGATCGTGGTGGGCGGGCAACTGGTCGGCGCCATCGGCGTAAGCGGCGTGAAATCCACCGAAGACGGCCAGATCGCCAAGGCCGGCGCGGAGTCGCTCGGCAACTGATCGTGAAGGGTCCGGGAGCGTGCGCAACGCTCCCGTTCTTTATGGATTGAGTTGTTCCGGCAGCCAAGCTTCGATCTGCTCCTGCAGATCCCCGGCCAGGCAGTCGAATTCCCGCACGTGCTTGGTGGCGCGCAGCCAGGTCAGTTGCCGTTTCGCCAGTTGCCGCGTGGCGGCAACGGCTTTCTCGCGCAGCATGCCCAGCCCGTATTCTCCGTCCAGGTATTGCCCCACCTGCCGATACCCGACGCAGCGCATCGACGGCAAGTCGGGTTTCAGATCGTAGTTCTCGCGCAGTTCGCGGACTTCGTTGATCAGTCCCAGTTCGAGCATGAGTTCGAACCGCTCAGCTATGCGCTGATGCAGCACGCTGCGTTCGCCCGGCACCAGGGCGAGGGAAATCAGCCGGTAGGGAAGCTCGGCCGGCTTTCCCGTCGCGATCAGTGCCGACATCGGTTTGCCGGTCAGATAGAAGATCTCCATCGCACGCTGGATGCGTTGCGAGTCGTTCGGATCGAGCCGTTGCGCCGTGGCCGGGTCGATGCGCTCCAGTTCACGATGAATCGCCGGCCAGCCGACATCTGCCGCCATCGCGTCGATCACCAGGCGCGTGTCCTGATTGGCGGCCGGCAAATCCGATAGTCCTTCCCGCAGGGCCTTGAAATAAAGCATGGTGCCGCCCGTCAACAAAGGCACGCGACCGCGCTCGACGATATCGGCCATGATTTCCAGCGCATCGTCGCGGAATTGCGCCGCGGAATAATTTTCCGTGGGATCGATGATATCGATCAGGTGATGGCGGACTTGCACGCGGGTGTCGGTGTCCGGTTTCGCGGTGCCGATGTTCATGCCACGGTATACCAGTGCCGAGTCAACGCTGATGATTTCCACCGGCAGCCGCCGCGCCAGTTCGAGCGCAACCCCGGTCTTGCCGGTCGCGGTGGGGCCCATCAGCAGGATCGCCGCGGGGCGATCCTGCTGTGAGGGGTGAGGAGTGAGGAGTGAGGAGGACACTAACGCGCCGCGCTTGCACGCAAGCTGCTCGTTGAAGCTGTGTTCTGCACCCCTAACCCCTCACTCCTCACTCCTCACTTTCCTCGCATGAACATCTTGTCCAACTCGCCTATCGTGACCTGGAACCAGGTCGGCCGGCCGTGGTTGCATTGGCCGGAGCGCTCGGTGGCTTCCATTTCGCGCAGCAGCGCATTCATTTCCGGAATGGTCAGGGAGCGATTGGCCCTGACGGCGGCATGGCAGGCCATGGTGGAGAGCATCTCGTTCTGGCGCTCGGCGAGCACGCGGCTGCCGCCGAACTCGGTAATTTCGCCAAGTACATCGCGGGCAAGCTGCGCAGAATCGGCCTGCGCCAGGGTCATTGGCACGGAACGCACGGCAAGCGCGTTTGGTGCGATAACGGCAAGCTCGAAGCCGAGCCGGGACAGCGTGGCGGGGTTTTCAGCTGCGGTGGCGACTTCCAGCGCGCTGGCCGTCATGGTCGCGGGTATCAGCAGTTGCTGGGTCGGGATGCCGTCATCGTCGAGCGCATTCTTGAGTTTTTCGTAGACGATGCGTTCGTGTGCGGCATGCATGTCGACCACCACCAGCCCATGCCGGTTCTGGGCGAGGACATAGATGCCCGATAGTTGTGCCAGCGCAAAACCCAGCGGGTGGTCTTCGTCCTGTGGCAACGAAGCGTGCGTGCGATTGGACGCAGCCGCAGTTGCCGCTCCGGCCGCGCCGAACAGCGTGGCATAGAACGCAGCCGGTTCGTTGGTCAGCAGATCCATGCTCGGTTGCCGGGCAAAACCGCCATCGACGCGAAATGCCGCGGGTGAACGCGCGGATTCGCGGCCCGCGGAGAGGCCGGCACGTGTGGCGGACAGCGCTTTCTCCAGCGCGTGAAACACGAACTGGTGCATCCCGCGCGAATCGCGGAAACGCACTTCGATCTTGGTCGGGTGCACGTTTGCGTCCACCAGCGCAGGGTCGAGTTCCAGGAACAGCACGTAGGCGCAATGGCGGTCGTGATGCAGCACGTCGTGGTAAGCCTCGCGCACCGCATGCGCGAGCACCTTGTCGCGCACGAAACGGCCGTTGACGAAAAAATACTGGGCATCGCGCGAGCTGCGGGAGTAGGCCGGTTGCGCTACCAGTCCATGCAGGCGAAAGCCCGCGCTTTCCACATTGACCGGCAGCGAAGCAGCGGCGAATTCCTCCCCCAGCACGGCATGGATGCGCTCGTGCGCACTGGCAGCTTGAAGGTGCCAGTGCGTGCGCGTGTTGTGGGTAAGCATGAAGCGCACATCCGGCCTGGACAGCGCAATCCGTTTGAAGGTTTCTTCGCTGTGCGCGTACTCGGTTTGCGGGCTGCGCAGAAATTTGCGGCGCGCCGGCGTATTGAAATAAAGGTCGGCCGCTTCGACGATCGAGCCGGCGGCAACCGCAGCCGGTTCGGGCGCCGAGAGCGCATCACCGCTGGCTTCGATCTTCCACGCACGTGTGCTGCCGGACGCCCGGCTGGCGAGGCTGAAATGCGAAACTGCCGCAATGCTCGCTAGCGCCTCGCCGCGAAAGCCCAGGCTGGCAACGCACTCGAGGTCTTGCAGTGAGGAAATCTTGCTGGTGGCGTGGCGCGCAAGCGCGAATGCGAGGTCGTCCCTGGCGATGCCGCTGCCATTGTCGGAGACGCGAATTTGCCGGATGCCGCCTTCCGCGAGTTGAGTGGAGATTTCCGTCGCACCCGCATCGAGGCTGTTTTCCAGCAACTCCTTGAGGGCGGAGGCAGGTCTGTCGACCACCTCGCCGGCGGCGATCTGGCTGATCAGGAGGTCGGGCAGCAGGCGAATGGCGGGCATCGAGGCAAAATCGGAGTTCAGACTGATTATAGCCGGAGGCGGCGCCCCCCGGCCGGAATGCGGACTGCCGAAGGCGATGGGCCCGGCGCCGCCGCATGTCATCAGGTGCGCCATTACGACAGTCTTTGATATCGTCGACTCGCGCAGGGCACGCACCGTGCTAATGATGAACTGCCGCCCGGCCGCCGAAAGTTGAACGATCGGAAAGGACGATCGCGGTGCCCGGCGATGCCCGGAAGGTCGTCGATGGTCTGCGCAAAGCCCATTTATCCCTTGACGGGTCTAGACGTGCGCGCCGCCAGGCCTAATAATTGAATGTATATCAAGGCTTCTCTGGAGGGAGGCCTTGTTCGTTTCCTTCGATTCCCCCGTGCCGGAGACGGCGCGGCGGGGTGTTTTTGCGGTAGTCCGTTGCTGCATTTCCCTTAATTCCCGGGGACAGAGAAAGAACAAGATGGACAAAAAGACGATCTACTCGAAGACCGGCAAGGGTGTTCTGGAAATCAAGAACAAAGCCGGCAAGCTCCCCAAGGATCTTGTCAAGGTTCTGATACTGATCGACGGAAAATCGGCTGTCGCCGACCTGATGTCCAAGTCCAGGCTCAGCGACGCCGACATGAACAAGGCCCTGGGCGATCTGACCGCGGGCGGCTACATCAAGGAATTCGCCAACACTTCCACCGGCACTCAGGCCGGCGGGGGCGGTTCCTATGTCGATGACCTCGACTTCACCTCGTCGCTTTCACCAGGCAAGAACGTCTACCAGAATGCCCAGAGCGAATGGCGGCAACGCGAGACTGCGGATCGCACGAAGGCGGAAGAGGAGACCAAGCGCAAGCGCGAGGAAGAAGAGCGCGTGAAGAAAGAGCAGGCGGCGAAACAGACCAGGGAAGAAGGCGCGCGCATGGCGAAGGTCGAGGCGGAGCGCAAGGCAAAGGAGGCCGCCGGCCTGAAATTGCGCGAAGAAGCAGAGCGCAAAGCGAAGCTCGAAGCCGATGTCATGTCGCAGACGCAGCGCGACCTGTCGAAAATACTCGAGGCAGAACGCAAGGCCTTCGAGTTGGCCGAACGCAAGAAACTCGAAGAGCAGCAGTTGCAGACTGCGGAGAACGCCGCGCGCCGAGCCCGCGAGGAAGTCGAGCGAAAGTTCAAGGAGGCGGAAGATCGCCGCCGCGGCGAAGATGAGGAGCGCAAGCGCAAGGAGGAAGAGGATCGCAAGAAGCGTTTAGAGGAGGCGGAACGCAATAAGCGCGAGGAAGAAGAGCGCAAAAAACGCGAAGTGGAAGAGCGCAAACGCAAAGAGGAAGAGGAGCGCAAGCGCAAGGAAGAGGAAGAACGCAAGCGCAAAGAGGAAGAAGAGCGCAAGCGCCGCGAGGACGAAGAGCGCAGGAAGCGCGAAGAAGAAGAACGCAAGAAACGCGAAGAGGAGGAACGCAAGCGCAAGGAAGAAGAGGAGCGCAAGCGCAAGGAAGAGGAAGAACGCAAGCGCCGCGAGGAAGAGGAGCGCAAGCGCAAGGAAGAAGAGGGGCGTGCGCGCGCCGAAGCGGAACGTATCCGCAAGGAAGAGGAAGAACGGATTCGCGCGGAAGAAGAGCGCAAACGCAAGGAAGAAGAAGAGCGCAGGCGCAAGGAAGAGGAAGAGCGCCGGCGTCGCGAGGATGAAGAGAAGCGCGCACGCCGGGAAGACGAAGACCGCCGTCGCCGCGAAGAGGATGAGCGCCGCAGGCGCGAGGACGACGAAGAAGCCCGCAGCCGCGGAGAAGACCCGGTTGCCGAGCGCGAAGACGAGGAACGCCGCCTGCGCGACGAGGAGGAAGGCAAGCGCGACGAAGAGGACAGGAAGCGGCGCGCAGAGGAAGACGAGCGCCGCCGCCGTGAAGAAGATGAGCGCAGCGAGCGCGAGATCGCGGAGCGCAACCGCCGTGAAGAAGACGAGCGGCGCGAGCGCGAAAGCGCGGATCGCCGCCGCCGCGAGGAGGATGAACGGCGCGAACACGAAGAAGCCGATCGCCGCCGTGAGGAAGAGTCGCGCCGCAAGCGCGAGGAGGAGGAGGAGCGCGCGAGGCAGGTTGCCGCCGCCGCAAAGAGCGATCTGCCGGAGTTCGATTTGTCCGGTTTGAGGGCAATGGAATCGACGGTCGCGGCCGAATTCGAGAAGCAGCAGGAGGAATTACGCAAGCGCGAGGAAGAAGAAGAGCGTCATCGCGAGCAGGAAGAGCAGGCGCGCATGACCATGGAGCGTGTGGAGCGGGAAGAGCAGGCGAGAGCGGAGGCCGAACGGCGCGAGGCGGAAGATCGCGAGCGGCGCGAACGCATGGAACGCGAGCGCCAGGATCGCGAGGAAAGGGAGCGCAAGCGCCAGGAGGAAAAGGAGGCGCGCATCCGCGAGCAGGAAGAAGCCAAGATCCAGCGTGAACAGGAGCGGCAGCGCCAGGACGCGATGAAGGTCGAAAACGAGCGGCGTTCGCGCGAGGACGATCTGGCAAGGCGGCGCAAGGACCAGGAAGAACGTGACCGCAAGCGTGCAGAAGTCGACGCGCTGAAGAAGCAGAAGGGAATCAAGACTCCGTTGGACCGCCTGAAGCCGGTCATCATCGGGGTTGTGGCACTGATTGTAGTCGTCATCGGCGGCGTGCAGCTGGTGCCGATGAATTCCTACGTGCCCTCGATCGAAAAACTGGCGTCCGAACATATAAAGGAGCCGGTATCGATCGGTTCGATGCATGTATCGATCCTGGGCGAATTCACCATTATTCTTCAGAACATCAAACTCGGTACGACCCAGGATATAAAAATCGACAAGATCTCGCTGTCACCGGAATTCGGTTCGGTTTTCGGGGACGTCAAGATCATCCGCAAGGTGGAAGCGGAATCGGTGACGGTAGCCGAAGAAGTGTTGCCGCGATTGTCGAAATGGCTGGATGCTGCAGTTGCAGACAAGAACTTGCAGATCGGCCGCGTCGTGGTCAAGTCGATCAAGCTCGAGTCCCGCACCGCGAAAGTACCGCCTTTCGACGCCGATCTGCAGCTATCTCCCGAAGGTGCAATAGGGAAAGCCGTACTATCCAGCAATGACGGCAAACTGAACGTGGAACTGGTGCCGCACGATAACCAGATCGACATAGCCCTCAGCGCCTCGAAAGGCTGGGTGCCGCCGGTCGGACCGCAGATCGAATTCACGGATCTGACGGTGAAGGCAGTGGCCGCGCACAACCAGGTCAGGATCGAGAAGTTCGAGTCCCTGCTCTATGGCGGTGCCGCCAAAGGCAGCGCCATCATGGTATGGGGCGGCCCATGGTCGCTGGATGGCGAAGTCGAGACTGAACGCATCGGCATGCAGGATCTGATGGCAACGTTTACCCGTGAAGCCAAATCCACGGGACAACTTGAATCGAGGCTCCGTTATTCCATGTCGTCGCCGGCCCTGGCAACCCTGTTCGATTCGCCGAAAATAGATGGCAGCTTCGACATCAAGAAAGGCGACTTGGACGGAGTTGATCTGGTGCGCGCGTTGCAGTCCGGCGGTCGTGGCGTGACGCAGGGCGGCGCCACCCGGTTCGAGGAGATCAGCGGAACCCTGGCTCTGGCAAATGGCCGCTATCAATACCGCAACATGAAGTTGTCTTCGGGGTTATTGTCTGCCACCGGCGCATTCGAGGTCTCGTCGAGCAAGGACGTGAGCGGTCGGATTTCGGTCGAATTGCGGTCGCAGGCTGCACAGATTCGGGGAAATTACATTGTCGATGGGGACCTCAAGGCCATCGTCTTGAAGCCGAACTGAGGTTATTCCAGGTCGGCCGGGGTATCGATGTCGCGCAGGATCCCGCGGTCGTCGCAATCGATGAATTCCATGTCACCGGGGTGGCGTCCGATGACCGAGCGCGCACCCTCGTCGCCCTGGAGGTTCAGCAGTTCATCCCGATAGCGGTGGCCGAACCCGATTGGGTGGCCGCGCTCCCCACGGTATGCCGGAACGGCAATTCGGCCAGTTTGCGAGATACGTGTGGCGATGGCTTTGATCGTCTGCGGCAGGAGGAACGGCATATCTCCCAGCGCGATGACCCATCCGTCCGCATCACGACTTGCGTCGATCCCGCACACGAAGCTGCGGGCCATGCCCAGATGCGCGTCGCCGCATACATGCACGCGAACGCCTTCGGCCTCGATAAATTTTCGTAGCAGATCGTCACCGCTTCGGACCACCGCGATCACATCCGGCAATGCGCTTGTCAGATTTCGCAGTGAAGCGACGCCGATCGGGGTGCCGTCAGGCAGCGGATGCAACAGTTTGCCGCCGCCGAAGCGGCTGCCGCTGCCGGCAGCGAGCAGAATTCCGACGATCATCAAGGGCAGGAGCGAGGTGCGAGAGGTTAGGGGCTAGGGGGCAACGCCTGACTCGTCGCCCAGTCTAGTTTTGCGCGAGCTTACTACGAGCCAGCGGCGGATTCGCCGAGAAGTATTTCCTGATCCCAACCAGGATCGCTTGCGCCATCTTGTCCTGGTATTTGTCGTCTCTGAGCTTTTTCTCTTCCTCGGGATTGGTCAGAAAGGCGGTTTCGACCAGGATGGACGGAATGGCCGGCGCCTTGAGAACCGCAAACCCGGCCTGCTCGACATGGGCCTTGTGCAAGTCGTTGACGCCTCCGATTTCGCCGAGGACCGCCTTGGCCAGCTTCAGGCTGTCATTGATGGTCGCCGTCTGTGACAGGTCCACCAGTACTTGCTTGAGAATGGGTTCGTAGATATCCAGATTGACTCCGCCTATCAGGTCCGCCTGGTTTTCCTTTTCCGCGAGGATGCGAGCGGCCGCCGATGTCGCGCCACGCTCGGACAGTGCAAATACCGAAGATCCGCGCGCATGGGGCCTGTTGAAGGCATCGGCGTGGATCGACACGAACAGATCGGAATTTATCTTTTGCGCTTTTTCGACCCTGTCTCCGAGTTTCACAAAATAGTCGCCATTTCGAATGAGCACGCCCCTCATGTTTGGCTCACCGTCTACGAGCGTCTTGAGCCGCCTGGCGATTGCCAGCGTAATGTGTTTTTCGTATGTGCCGCTGCGCCCCTTGGCGCCGGGATCTTCGCCTCCATGACCTGCGTCGATCGCTATGGTGATCAGCCGCGCGACATTGGGCGCGGGCGCCGGTTTCTTCGGATCAACAGCGGGCGGGGCGGATGTGCCGGCGAAGTCCGCGGCGGGCGGGGTTGCGGAGGGCTCTTTCTTGTCGAGCAACGCGAGCAGCGGATCGACCGGCTCCGAGGGATAAACGTCGAGTACCAGTCGGTGTCCGTATTCGCCGACCGGCTTGAGCACGAACACCTGCGGCTTCACCTGCGCCTTCAGATCCAGCACCAGTCGCACGACGCCGGGCTTGAAACGGCCGATGCGCACACCACTCACGTAAGGATCGGCCGGTGAAATCTTGGCGGGAAGTTGCTCGAGAACGGCATTGAATTCCACATCCTCGAGATCGAGGACGAGACGCGCGGGCGTGCCGACGGTGAAGACGTTGTATGCGATCGCGGCATCGGATTCGAGTGTGAGGCGGGTGTATTCCTGGGCGGGCCACACCCGCGCCGACGCAATCTGGGTTGCAGCTGAAACGGGCGCCGGCAATATCACCAGCAGGCATGCTGCGATCGCGGCGCACCGCGACAGCTTCCCGGCCCTGTTGGCATCCGCAGGGCGGTCAAATCGAAACATCAATCTGGCAAGCGATCCAAACAACGTTTTCCGTGCTCCGTTTCCGCAGCGATCCGTATTCGCCGCCCGTCGCCTTGCGTGCTCAACGATATTTTCAGGTCCGGCACGGGCAGCAGCTCGCTCGCTCGCTCGGGCCATTCCACCAGACAGATGTTGCGGCGCTCGAAGTAGTCTCGAAAGCCTGCATCCAGCCATTCTTGCGGATCGTTGAACCGATACAAATCAAAGTGATATAAGTCTAACTTAGAAAGATTATAAAGTTCAACCAGTGTATAGGTGGGACTTTTCACCTTGCCGGCGTAACCAAGCCCCCGCAGGATGCCTCGCGTGAGGGTGGTTTTGCCGCTGCCGAGGTTGCCCGAAAGCGCGATAAACAGCCCGGGCTCGAGTACCTGCGCCAGCCGCTCGCCGAGGGCCAGCGTTGCCGCCTCATCCGGCAAGAACACCGAGTGCTGGTCATCAGCGGCAGCGTTCATGCGGTTGACCTTGTCTTGCGCCGCGTGTTCGCCGCTCGCGATGCGACATCCACGAATACCCGCAGAGCAGGCAGGTCGTCGCCTCGGCGCCAGACCAGATGCACCTCCGTGAGAGGACTGCCGCCCTTGAGCGATTTGTAGGTCACGCCCGTACGCCGCAGGTTGGTGAGCGATGCCGGGATCAGCGCGACGCCGAGTTCGGCCGACACCAGGCTGACGATGGTCTGCATCTGGATCGCTTCCTGCTCCACCCGCGGGCTGAAGCCGGCGGCCTTGCAGCAGCTGACGACGTCGTCGTAAAGGCCGGGCGCATACGGCCGCGGAAACAGGATGAACGGTGCGTCTTTGAGTTTTTCGAGTGCGAGCTTGCCTGGTTTGCGCGCCAGCGGATGTTTTTCCGGCAGCGCGGCGATCAGCGGTTCGCGCAGGATGGGCACCGATTCGAGCAAAGGTTCGTTGATCGGCGGCAGCACGAAGCCCACATCGATGCGACCGGCGAGCAAGTCGCGCAGTTGCGCGTCGGTGGTCGATTCCCGCAAGGTCAGGTTGACCAGCGGGAAGGCGCGGCGGAATTCGCGCAACACGACGGGAAGCACGTTATAGTCCGCCACGCTGATGAATCCTATGGCGAGTTCGCCGATTTCGCCGCGGCTCGCCCGCCTTGTCATCAGCACGGCCTGATCCACGCGCGCCAGGATATGCCGCGCCTCCCCGAGCAGCGCATTGCCGGCCTGGGTGAGCGCCACGCTGCGCTGTGTGCGGTTGAGCAGCGTAACCCCCAGTTCGTTTTCCAGCGCGCGGATCTGCATCGACAGCGGCGGCTGCGAAATGTGGAGCTTTTTCGCGGCGCGTCCGAAGTGCAGTTCTTCGGCGACGGTGACGAAGTAACGCAGGTGGCGAAGTTCCATCTGATTCGCAATAGATATCAAAAACACGTAAATAATATATTAGACGCGGCGCCCGGGTGCGGCCAAACTCCGCCCCCTTGGGTAGATCTTCAGGTTCGCGGGGCGCGCAAACCCCCATTATCGAGGAGGAAGCATGGCAGACAATTGGCGCAGCAAACTCATTACCGCGGGCGTGGCCCGTTCGCCCAACCGCGCAATGCTGCGCGCAGTCGATTTCAAGGATGGCGATTTTGACAAGCCGATTGTCGGCGTGGCCAATGGCCATTCCAACATGAACCCCTGCAACGCCGGCATCCAGCCGCTGGTCGACCGTGCCATGGACGCCTTGCGCAAGGCCGGCGCGATGCCGCAGGTATTCGGCACGCCGACCGTCACCGATGGCATCGGCATGGGCACCGACGGCATGAAGTATTCGCTGGTGTCGCGGGAAGTGATCGCCGATGCCATCGAAACCTCGGTCAACGGCCAGATGATGGACGGC
>JANXPQ010000092.1 GCA_025357235.1 Betaproteobacteria bacterium | reverse complement strand
CCCGGTAGACGACCTGATGCTGCTGGACCCGCGACTTGCCCCGGAACTCGGAGCTGACGATCACGGCCTCGAAATGATGGCCGTCGCCCGCCACGTCGACATGGTCGCACGCGAGGTTTTGCTGGATGTAGGACTTGACTTGTTCAGGGGTGACCATAAAACGACTCTTCAATGCCGCAGCTTGTAGCCGCGTTTGAGTAGCGACAAGGTGGTGAATGATAAAGCCAAAAGGCAACCGCCCACAATCACGAAGCTGAGCCTGGGCGATACGTCCGATACGCCGAAGAAGCCGTAGCGGAAGCCGTCGATCATGTAGAAAAAGGGGTTGAAGTGCGAAACATCCTGCCAGAAAGGCGGCAAGGAATGCATCGAGTAGAACACCCCCGACAGAAACGTCAGCGGAACGATAATGAAATTCTGAAAGGCCGCGAGCTGATCGAATTTCTCCGCCCAAATGCCGGCGATTATCCCCAGCGTACCCAGTAAAGCGGAGCCGAGAAGCGCAAACGACAACACCCAGAGCGGGCTTTGCACGGGCACCGGTACGAAAATCGCCGTGATCGCGAATACCCCGAACCCAACCATCACGCCGCGCACGACGGACGCCAGCACATAGGCCGCAAAGAATTCGAAATGCGACAGGGGCGGCAATAAAACGAAAATGATGTTGCCGGTAATCTTCGACTGGATCAGGCTCGAGGAACTGTTGGCGAATGAGTTTTGCAGCAACGACATCATGGCCAGGCCCGGCACGAGGAAGGCCGTGTAGCCCACGCCCGGGTAGACCTGCACATGCTCTTCCAGCACGTGCGAGAAAATCAGCAGGTAGAGCAGCGCGGTGAGCACCGGCGCCAGGACGGTCTGAAAACTGACCTTCCAGAATCGCGTGATCTCCTTGCGAAACAATGTGGAGAAGCCGGCCATCGGTGCGGACGTATTCATTGCTCAGTCCCTGCGCATGATCTCGACGAAGACTTCCTCGAGATCGGGCTGTTCGAGCTCCATGAATACCACCGTGAGGTTGCTTTTCCGGATCTCGGCAAGCACGGTTTCGACTTCCGCATAGTCCCGCAGGCCAAGCAGATATTCCCCGTTGGTCGGCGCCATCGCAACAAGCGGGCCGAGTGCTTCCGGCAAGGCGCCGTGCGCCAATCGCAGGCGCAGCTGGGCACCCGAATAGCCTTTGAGCAGATTGTGCGTGGAATCGAGCGCGACGAGTTTGCCCTGTTTTAGCATGCCCACGCGGCTGCATAGCGCTTCCGCTTCGTCGAGGTAATGCGTAGTCAGCACGATGGTATGCCCATCGCCATTCAATTGCCGGATGAACTGCCACAAACCCTGGCGCAGTTCAACGTCTACACCCGCGGTCGGCTCGTCGAGAATGATGACCGGCGGCTTGTGCACCAGCGCCTGCGCTACCAGCACGCGCCGCTTCATGCCACCCGACAGGGCGCGCATGTTGAAATCGGCCCGATTCGTCAAATCGAGCCTGGCCATGACTTCGTCGATCCAGTCATTGTTCCGACCGAGTCCGAAATAGCCGGATTGGAACTGAAGAGTTTCGCGCACGGTGAAGAAAGGGTCGAACACGAGTTCCTGCGGTACCACGCCAAGGGATCGCCGCGCACCGCGGTAATCGGTCGATACATCGTGGCCCATCACCCTCAGACTGCCGGCGTCCGCACGGGCCAGGCCGGCAAGGATGCTGATCAGCGTGGTCTTGCCCGCGCCGTTGGGTCCGAGCAGCGCAAAAAATTCGCCTTCTGGGATCTCGAGATCGATGTCGACGAGCGCCCGCACGCTCCCATAGGCCTTGGAGACCCCACGTATCTCGATGGCAGGCTGCACGGGAAAGAGGTTGGTCGGGGATGGTTGAAAACCGCTAGTCGGCAGCGATCGAGATCAGATCGACGACACCATAGAGCTCTGCCAGACTGCGCAAATTGTGGCTTACGTTGGCGAATGCAATCTGCCTGCCGTTGCTGCCAAAGTGCCGCATCCATTCCAACAGCAGGCTCAGTGCGGAAGAATCGGCGCTGGTCACTCCCGCCAGTTCGACGATCACGCTATCGCCGTCGAAAGCACTACCCTCGGCAATCAGGGCACCGACATTGTCGAGCGTGATCGGGCCGTCGATCAGGTAGCGGTTGCCCTGCCTGACGATCATTTCTTCGCTGCCACAGGCTTACCGCTGTTTTTGTCGATGAGGCTCTTGATCAGCCCGTCTATGCCACCGTTCTGGATCTCCTGGGCAAACAGATTGCGATAGTTGATGATCAGGCTCGCTCCGGCCACGCGCACGTCATAGACCTTCCAGCCTTCCGGAGTATTGCCCATATCGTAGTCCACCCCCATGGGAGGTGCGCCGCCGGGCAACTTGATCAGCGTCTGCACCGTCGTTTCCGTCTCGCCTGGCGTCATCTTGTAAGGCCGGTACTCGACAGCGATACCGATGTAAGCAGTAAACGCAGCGGAATAGGAGCGTACCAGCAGCGTACGAAACTCCCTGACCAGGGCTTCGCGCTGCGCAGGCGACGCTTCGCGCCAGGCGCGACCCACTGCGAGGCGCGTCATGCGCTCGAAATCAAAATGCGGTGCAACCTTCTCCTCGATCAACTGAACGATTCTGGCCACATTGCCCGCGCGAATATCCTTGTCGCTGCGCACGACCGTGAGCACTTCTTCGGTTGTCTTGCGTACCAGCACGTCCGGCGAAACTTCCTCGGCCATCGCGGGAAAGGTGGACGAACACGCCATGAATAGTGCGACAAACCATCGCCCGATTGTTTCGTTACTTCCTTTTTGCATGAGCATTGTCCTGTTTGAACGCAGCTTTATCGTTATTTTGCTGCACCGGTTTCCGCGGCTTTGCCGTAAAGGAACTGGCCGATTACTTTTTCCAGAACGATTGCAGACTGCGTCACTTTCAATCGATCGCCTTCCTTCAAATTGTGCTCGTCACCGCCGCCATCCATGCCGACATATTGCTCGCCAAGCAGGCCAGCGGTCAGTATGGAAGCCGACGAGTCTTTCGGAAAGGGATAGTGCTTGTCGATGCGCAGTGCAACATTGGCACGAAAAGTCCGCGTATCGAGGGAAATGCCCTCCACCCGACCTACCACCACGCCCGCACTTTTCACCGGAGCCCGCACCTTCAAACCGCCGATGTTGTCAAATTCCGCGATTACGTGGTAACCGTCTGACGCATTCACGGTGCTCGCGTTACTGACCTTCAGCGCCAGTACGAACAATGCCCCGATGCCAGCAGTCACAAAAATACCAACCCATAGGTCCACTGTGGTCCGCTGCATGATTCAGACTCCCGTAAACATGAACGCCGTCAGCACGAAATCCAGCGCCAGAACCGCCAGAGCGGAGGTAACCACCGTTCGCGTGACCGCATGCGATACGCCTTCGGCGGTCGGCGGTGCATCATAACCTTCAAATAGGGCAATGGCTGTAACCGCCGCCCCGAATACGATGCTTTTGAGCACGCCATTGACGATGTCGTCGCGCAAATCGACACTCGATTGCATCTGTGACCAGAACGCTCCGGCATCGACCCCGATGATGACGACGGTAATCAAATAGCCGCCAAATATTCCCATTACGCTGAAAATTGCGGCAAGCAATGGCATCGACAGAAATCCACCCCAGAACATCGGACTGATCACCCGTGCAAATGGGTCCACCGCCATCATTTCCATGGCCGACAATTGCTCGGTCGATTTCATGATGCCGAGTTCCGCCGTCATCGCCGATCCGGCGCGACTGGCAAACAGCAATGCCGCTACTACGGGTCCCAGTTCCCTCACCAATGCCAGCGCGACCAAGGTGCCGACCGCTTCCGCTGAACCGTAGCGTTTTAGGGTTTCGTAACCCTGCAGGCCGAGCACCAGGCCAACGAACAGTCCCGAAACGATGATGATGAGGAGGGA
>JANXPQ010000060.1 GCA_025357235.1 Betaproteobacteria bacterium | reverse complement strand
GCAACTCGATGCCACCCTGGATGACGGCAATCCGGCAACAGGCTCCATGCGCGCCATCCAGCAATCAGCCATTCCCGGGGCGCCCTCCACCATCGCCACGGTTCAGGCCAATCCCGCGGACAGCTTTACGGTCTGCATGAGCATCTAATCTGCATGGGCGTCGAGGTCTTCCGTATAAGCACAAGCCGGACAGCCGGCAGGGATGACTGACGCGTAAAATGCGTTTCGTCCAGTGCCACGATTCATTTCGCCTTACGTATATCAGTCGCTGATCGCCTGATACACCATCTGCTTGAAGAGGTAGCGGTCGTAGCGCCGCGGCATGCCCGGCTGTCCCTGGGTCATCCAAACGCAAATCAGGTCGGCCTTCGGATCCACGTAGAAACCGGTACCCGCGGCGCCCGCCCAGAAGTATTCGCCGGCGTTGCCGGTGACCTCGAAACGGCCCGTTTCCCGTCTCACGGCGAAACCGAGTCCGAAACCCGTGCCCGCCGGCAGCGTCGTCGTACCCGAGGCTTTGAAGTCTTGGGCAAGATGGTCCGCGGTCATGTACCTCACGGTGGTGGGGCTCAGCAGCCGCACGCCGTCGAGCTGGCCGCCGTTGATCATCATCTGCAGGAAGCGGGCATAGTCCGCGGCGGTGCCCACGCTACCCGCCCCGCCCGCGTCGTTTTTCTGCGGCACCGTCACGTCGAGCAAGTTGATCGGGGTGTTCGTCGCACGATCGGTCGCGAAAGGTTGCGCGAGCCGGTCGAGTTTATCCTGCGGCACGATGAACGCCGAGTCCGTCATGGCGAGCGGCGCGAAGATGCGCTCCTGGAGGAACTGGCCGAGGGTCATGCCGGATATCACCTCGATCACGCGCCCGAGCACGTCAGTCGACAAACTGTACTCGAATGTGCTGCCCGGCTGGTGCGCGAGCGGCACTTTCGCGAGGCGCTCGATCTGCTCCGCAGGCGTCACGTCCTTCCAGTCGACACCTTCCTTCGCGTAAAGCTCCTTGACCTTGGGATGCGCGGTATAGGGGCCATACACGATTCCCGATTTATGACGGAGCAGATCCTGGATGTTGATTTCACGATCGACGGGTACGTTCACGTACTTTGCCGCGCCGGTATACGGATCGGTCACAGGCACGCTGACCTGCAAATTGGCGAACGCCGGAATATATTTGGAAACGGGATCGGTCACGCGCAGCCGCCCTTCCTCCATCAGCATCATTGCCGCCACGGAGACGTACGGCTTGGTCATCGAATAAAGGCGGAAGATCGCATCCTTCGTCATCGGCTTGCCGCTCGCGGGGTCGAGCTGACCGAAGCTGTCAAAGTAGACGATCTTTCCCTTGCGTGCGACGAGGACCACCGCGCCCGGATACTGCCCCTTCTCGATCTCGCCCTTGATGACCGGGCCGATGCGCGCGAGGCGCTCCGACGAAAATCCGAGATCCTCCGGTGAAGCTGTTGGCAGATCCGCCGCCCGCGTTGCTGCAGCGAAAGAGAATGCGAGTATCAGACTCCAGACGAAACTGCGAAAACCGTTCATGTCAGCTCCCTTTATTGATTATTGGTAATCCATTTACGCCATTTCCCGCCCGCCACCCCATCGATCATGCCATCCCGATGCGTTTGGCGCCTTTGCGGAATAATGCGACGCCCTGCGGATCGAATCGAAAAGCGCCGAAGAAGTCGGCGACGCTGTAGCGCGGAAGCGTCCTGCGAATCGTCGCGGCATGCACACGCGCCTCGTCGAGCGATCCGGCCAGCGCCAGGCTGTAGGCGGCTATCGCGAGAATGTGCGCGTGCGCATTGGGCCGGGCGGCGGCCTTGACGCCCCATTCGGCGGCTTCCTCGAACCGGCCCAGGCGCACCAGCGCCATCGCGCGGGCGCCGAGCATACCGAAGAGCAGCGGGTCGAAGGGACTTAGATTGCGCGAGTGATCGGAGGACATGATCGCGGCCTGTGGATCGCCCGCCTGCGA
Organism: Betaproteobacteria bacterium; assembly: GCA_025357235.1. Classification (GTDB taxonomy): domain Bacteria; phylum Pseudomonadota; class Gammaproteobacteria; order Burkholderiales; family JACQAP01; genus JACQAP01. Next base: position 14,322 of record JANXPQ010000060.1, on the reverse strand, counting down.
GTGGACGAACGCAAGCGTGTAATGACCCATGGCAAAGTTCGGACTCAGGTCGATGGCACGCTCCAGTTCGATGACGGACTGCTCATGGCGGTCGCGCAGCCACAGCACCCGGCCCATTGCCCAGTGCGCTGCCGGATCGCGATCGTCGACCATGAGGCTCTGGCTGGCGGCCTCGAATGCCCGGTCGATTTCCGGCTCACGTTGCGTCCAGCCCTGGAAGGCATTCTGGAAATGCGTGAAGGACAGGCCGGCATAGGCACGCGCAAAAGTCGGGTCGAGATTTACCGCCGTCTGAAAAAAATGCCGGGCCTGCTCGTTGTCGGGTTTGCTGAACCGGTACATGTGCCACAGGCCGCGATGATGCGCCTCCCATGCGTCCAGCGAGTTCGGCGGCTTCAGGATGGCGCGGTTGCGCTCGAGCGTCTCGATTTCGCTGTTGATGAAGGCGACGATCCTGTTGCCGATCTCGTCGAGGACAAGAAACGCGTCGTCTAATTTGTGATTGAAGATCTCCGCCCAGACGATCCGGGCGGTCCTCGTCTCGGCCAGTTCCACCGTCACGGTGAGGCGCCTGGCATCGCGCCGCACGGAACCGCTGACGACGTAGTCGACATTCAGCATCCGTCCGGCTTCTTCCGCACCGATGCCCCGCTCATGCAGGGCGAACACCGTCCCCTGTGCGATGACGAACAGGCTTCGCAGTTGAGCGAGCCGGGTGATGACGTCGTGGGCTAGGGCATCGGCAGCCCCACCGCGAACGCCCGCCGCGGTGGAGCGGTCGACAAACGGCATCACCGCGATGGAGGCGCGGCGAGGTGCACCCGTGACGATGTCGTCACGGCCACAGCTTGGCTCTGCCATCAAAGAGGCAGCGGCGGCCCGCGCCCCCGGCGGACTGGCTTGTGTTTTGGCCGACCGCCATGCGTCGTGCAGTGCAACGCAATCGAGGCCTTCGTCTTCGAACAGCCGGGCGGTCGCCGCCAGATGCTCTTCCCCTTCCCGAATACGGCCGCCCCGCGCGAGCACCGTCAACAGGATTTCGTGGACATGCTTGTCGAACGGCGCCAGCTGGAGCCATCTCTCCAGATACTGGAACGCTTCGTCTGCAGGAACGCTCTTGACGAGATGCTCCAGCAGGGCGGCCTGGCAACCGCGGAATCGCCGGCGCTGGGCAGTGAGCCAGCCGTTGAAGACCGGGCTGCGGTCGATTTTCAGGCCCTCCAGAAAATCCCCATCGAACAGCAGGGACAGCGCTCGCTGCCGCTCGGGAGCGAACGTCTCGATGCCCTTCTCAATTGCGCGTGCGATTTCGATCGCGTCGACGAAGCAATCCGCCAGGTCGAGCCGGACGGTGTCCTCGTGTGTCCGGACACGCTCTCCAACGAGGCTTCTGATTTTGCTCAGGCACCAGCGAAGTTCTCCGCGCGGATCGTTGGGAACGTCCCACAGCAGTTCGCAAAGCTGGCTCCTCGACACGGGAAGCGGCGCGAGAGCCAGATAGGCGAAGAGCGCACGCACCTTGCGGGATTGCGGCAGTGACAGCGTGACGCCGTCCCGCTGGATCGCCATGGGGCCGAGCATCCGCACGCGGATCGACGGTTCGCCGCCCGGTCGGGGGGAATCGGATTCCACGGGCATTTCCACGGCGGCTACCACGTTCGCTTCCACGTTGGCCCGTTATGGTTGAGCTCGATCGTCACGGCGCGCGATGCGGACCGAACTCCGAAAACACGCGCATCGCGTGCACGAGGCGAAACGTCGAAAAACCAACCGTCATCAAGGAGAAGAAACATGGATAAAGCCGCTGCCGTCATCAGTGAAACCCGTCCGTCCGCCAGCCTGCCCGACCTCAAGGCCCTCAAGGCCCGCCAGCAGGCGGCCTGGTCCTCCGGCGATTATGCCCTCATCGGCACCACCCTGCAGATCGTGGGCGAGGAGTTGTGCGAGGCCCTCGACGTGCACTCCGGACAGAAAGTGCTCGACGTCGCCGCGGGCAACGGCAATGTGTCCCTCGCCGCTGCCCGGCGCTGGTGCGAGGTTGTCGCGACCGACTACGTGCCCGCGCTGCTCGAGCGCGCACGCGAACGCGCCGCGGCCGAGCGGCTCGACATCGAGTTCCGCGAGGCCGATGCGGAAGCGCTGTCTTTTGCGGATGCCAGCTTCGACGTGGTCGTCTCGACGTTCGGCGTGATGTTCACCCCCGACCAGGACCGCGCCGCCGCCGAGATGCTCCGCGTCTGCAAGCGCGGCGGAAAGATCGGCCTTGCCAACTGGACGCCCGAGGGCTTCATCGGCCAGCTCTTCAAGACCATCGGCAAGCATGTCCCCCCGATGCCGGGTGCGAAGTCGCCGGCCCTCTGGGGAACCCGGGCCCGCATCGATGATATGTTCGGATCGCACGCGACCATCCAGGCGGAGCAACGAAACTTTGTCTTCCGCTATCGCTCGCCGGCGCATTGGCTCGAGGTCTTCAGGACTTTCTACGGACCGGTTCTCAAGACCTTTGCGGCGCTCCAGCCTGACGCGCAAGCGGCGCTTCAGCGCGACCTGATCGCGCTGATCGATCGGTTCAACCGTTCGGGGGACGGCACCATGGTTGTCCCCAGCGAATACCTCGAGATCGTGATCACACGGCACTGAGCACGCATAAACCAACGCCCGCCTGGAGTAGCGTCGCCACGAGGGCGGGTCGCGGGGGACTGCGATAAGTGATGATCGCCAGTCTGAAAGGCACGTGCTCGCCGGGTAGCGCTTGAGGCAATCGGCGAGCGCGTGAAACAAACGAAACAAAAATCGCCTTTCCATGAAATTCGGTCAACGCATCGATCCGATAGAGTCAGCAATTCCGTCGGGTCAGAGCGGATGTAGTCACGAACACGATCAACCGCTGAAAGATCACCATGCAAATCACGATGAGCGATGCTGCAGAGGTACGAAGTCTCGAGCACGTCGAACCCTACGTTAGCGAGGCAGGCGCCGGTCCCGGGGTGGTATGCACGCATTCGAATGCGAGCACCTCGGGGCAATGGCGTGGACTGATGGAAATCCTGGCGCCGAAGTTCCGCGTCTTCGCTCCGGATTCTTATGGCTCGGGAAAAAGCCCGCAGTGGCCTTCGGACCGGGTCATTCGCCTTCGGGACGAAGTCGCGCTCATCGAGCCGGTGTTGTCGAGAGCCGGCTCGCCCCTGGCGCTGGTGGGTCACTCATATGGTGCTGCCGTCACATTGATCGCAGCCCTGGCAAACCCCGGGCGAATACGTGCCATGGCCTTGTACGAACCGACGCTGTTCTCGCTGCTCGATGCGCAGGCGCCCGTCCCGAACGAGGCCGACGGAATCCGCAACGCGGTTGCCGACGCAGGCGTCGCACTCGACGCCGGAGAGCCGGACGCGGCCGCCGCACGGTTCATCGATTACTGGATGGGACCCGGAGCCTGGCAGCAGACTCCCGCGGAGCGCAAGCCGCCCATTGCCTCGTCAGTGAAGAACGTGCGCAGGTGGGCGCATGCCTTGTTCACCGAACCGACTCCGCTCGAAGCATTCCGTTCGCTCGATATGCCGGTGCTCTACATGGTGGGCAAGCGCTCGACGGCGTCCGCTCACGGTGTCGCGCGGTTGCTGACGGCCGCGCTGCCGCGAGTCGAGCTTGTCGAGTTCGAGAATCTTGGCCACATGGGCCCGGTTACGCATCCCGGCCCGGTGAACGAGGCCATCAGGCAATTTCTCGAACGGACGTAACCCTTCGCTCAAGCAAGCGATCTTGGGCAAAGCGCGCTCACGGGTTTGGGGGTTTAAGATGCAGGCGCTCCGAGACGTACCGTGCTGCCGCAACAGCGTCCAGATCGATTCCGGCAAGGCCGACGTGACCGTCGGGACGCAGAAGATAGAATGAAGGCTTGGGAATGTGCACGCGTGCCAACTCCCGGTCATTGGCGGGATCGCCGGGAACCGAGTGGATGCGCAGCAGGTCGCCGAGCACGGGCAAACCGCTCGGCGGCACGGGCTGCCCGATCATGAGCAGATTGAATCGCGTGTCGTCGAGTTTCTGGAACAGATCTTCGGTTGGGCCGTTTGGCGAGAACTTGAGCCGCAGCCACGGAAAACGGTCGCCCGCGCGCGGCGCGGCACCGGGAAAGTTCGCCGGTATTTCCGACAGACGGCTGTCGCGATATTGGATGCCGGTCTGCGAGATGGTGCGGAATGCGAACTTCTGAATTGCGGCGAAGCCCATGGCGAACGCCATGATTTTTACCAGGACGCGCGTGCGGAACAGCCCCGCCAACCAATTATCTGAAACGATCAACGAGAATGCCTGATCGGTTGTGCTCAACAACCGCTTCGCAACCGGAATGCGCTCTTCTTCGTAAGAGTCGAGCAGTGCTTCGTCCGCGCTGCCTGACGCCACGAGAGCCAGCTTCCACGCCAGGTTGTACGCATCCTGCAAGCCGGTATTCATGCCTTGCGCACCGACCGGGCTGTGGATGTGCGCGGCGTCGCCGAGCAGGAAGCAGCGTCGATCGCGGAAACGCTCGGCGCGCCGGTGATGGATCCGGTAAGTGGAGAACCAGGTGCATTTTTGAAACGAGAGCCCCGCCCCTGCTTCCCGTTGCACCGAGGGAATCACGTCTTCGAAGGTCAGGCCCTTTCTTTCCCGCAATTCCGCCGGCACGATCCCGACCAGCCGCCAATGATCCGTCCCTCGCATCGGGAAGAACAGATGGAAACCCTCGCGCCACAGATAGACGTTCAACTCGTCCGGGACCATCTCTCCGGTCAACTGCGTATCGGTGACGAAGAACACGTGCTCGTAAGGCGCGCCCTGGAAAGCAATGCCGTTGAGTTCGCGCACGGCACTGTGGGCGCCGTCGCATCCCGCGACCCACGCGACCGTACTTTCCCGCATCGTGCTATCCGGTTGCCTGAGCGTCGCACGGACGCGCTCGGTTTCCTGCGCGAGGCCGACCAGCTCCGTGTTCCAGTTCACTGTCGTACCCTGGTCGCGAAGGGCGTCGCCCAGCAAGCGTTCGTTGTCGTCCTGGCCCAGGATCAGAAGGAAGGGATAAGGGCTGATGGCACTGCCGATGGCACCCAACGGGATACGCGCAGCTTTCTTCCCCAGCGACCAGATGTTGGCGCCGGTCGCGCGTTTGCCGAGTTCGAGCGCACGATCGACGATGCCGAGGTGGGAATAGATTTCCAGCGTGCGCGCCTGCACGCCCAATGCTCTGGTCTGGAGAGACGGTCCGGGGTGCCGGTCTATGATCTGCACGCGCACGCCTCGGCGAACGAGCTGGTTCGCGAGCATCAATCCGGTCGGGCCGGCTCCGACGACGAGGACGTCAGTATCCATGTGGACTATCTATGAAACATTCCGAGCCTGACGCGCGCACATTTACCGCTAAACTTTCCTCACATTACATGTCGAAGCAATTCGATTGCGAATGTGATGAACGCGATCCACGAGACCGTAAAAATGACCGTACGGGCCATGAGTTGGCCGAAGCCGCTGATGTGAACCACGGCATGCGCCAAACGCGCATAGAAGTACACGGCAGCGGCAGTCACGGTAACGGCAGTCGACACACCGGCGATATGAGCGATCAGGACAACGGCCGCGAAAGTCGCGAAGTTTTCGACCGCGTTCATGTGCGCCCGATTGGCGCGATTGACCCAGTCAGGCAGGGGCGAAGTTGGCGCTACCTTGTAGTCGGCAGGTTTCAGGGGTCCGCGAGCCAACACGTAGCCGATGACAACGGGAATCCAGAGAACGCCGGTCAGAATGGCGGTAAACAGGAGATAGTAGAGTTCGGTCGTCATCGTTGCCTCCGTTCAGTTCGTTCCGGTTGCGTCCGCGTTCGATAACTTGTACTTAACCGCCAAGCGCTACCGCGCTTCCTGCTGCAGATATTTATGGACGAAGGCGATTGCCATGCTGCCCTCACCGACCGCGGAGGCAACGCGTTTGACCGGGCTCAACCTCACATCCCCACAGGCGAAAACACCGGGGACACTCGATTCGAGCAGGTAGGGGTCGCGGTCGTGCGACCAGCGACCGGCCTTCACCACGTCGTCGCCCGTCAGGACATATCCCTTCGCATCGCGCGCGATATCCGCCGGCAGCCAGCCTGTCTCTGCGTCGGCACCGATGAAGAAGAAGAGTCCGCCGCAGTCATGCCGGCTCACCGTCGCGTTCGTGCTGTCGCGTATGTCGATCGCCGTCAGGTTGGTTTCGCCATGCGCTGCAACGACTTCCGATCGTAGTTCCGCCGTCACGTTCGACTTCTTTTCGAGCTGCTCGATCAGGTAACGGGACATGCTCTTCTCCAGGGAATCGCCCCGGACGACCAGCGTCACCCTACGTGCATGATTGGCAAAAAACAGGGCGGCCTGGCCGGCCGAGTTGCCAGCTCCGACGAGGTGGACGTCGAGACCATGGGTGCCGGTCGCTTCGCTGCGGGCCGCGCCATAGTAGATGCCCTTGCCGATGAGCCGGTCGAAGCCGTCGATCGCAACGCGGCGCCACGAGACGCCGGTGGCAAGGATGACGGTGCGCGCGCGCACGACCTCCCCACCATCGAGGTGAACCTCGCGCGTTTTCGGATCGAGGCGGGCAACGGAGCGCGTGACCAGAATCTCCGCCCCGAGTCGCCCGGCCTGATTGAGTGCGCGGCTCGCGAGTTCGTCGCCCGAGACCCCACTGGGGAAGCCGAGATAGTTTTCGATGCGCGAGGACGTTCCCGCCTGGCCGCCGGGTGCTTCGCGCTCCACCACCAAAGTGCGCAATCCCTCGGATGCGCCGTACACCGCCGCCGCGAGGCCAGCCGGACCACCGCCGATGATAATGGTGTCGTACTCGGCAAGGCGCGCACTCGTTTGCAGGCCGAGGGCCCGGGCAAGGTAGCGCGCCGATGGCCGATTGAGGACTGTCCCATCGGCCAATCTCAGCACAGGGTAATCGTCATCCGCCGGCCGGGTTCCGGGCCAACGTGCAGGCAGGTCAGGCGAATCTGGTGTAATCCAGTCATAGGTAATCTGGTTGCGCGCGAGAAACTGGCGTAACGCGCCGCAGGCAGGGTCCCAGCGGTTGCCGACCATAGTCACCCGCGACTTGGGCGCTTCGGCTGCAATGCTCTGCAGCCCGCCGATGCGTTCCCGCGCGAGGGTACCGACCTTCACGGCGATCTCCGGCGACGCAGCCGCAACGGCGTAATACTCCTTCGCATCCACGCGAAAGACGCGCGAAGGCTCCGACGCCCGATAACCGCCCACGAACGTCGAGCCGAACGCGATCGGCACTTCCCCGAAGATTTGTCCCGGCGCGCGCCAGCCCAGTGTTTTTTCGATGCCGTCGACCAGCTTGACGACCTGGATTTTTCCGGCGAGGACCGCGTAGAGCGCACGGTCTCCACCTTCATGAACGGCGAATTCTCCGGCAGCCAGATGCAGGTCGGCGGACGTCCGCGCAAGGCGCTCCAGTTCGGTTTCCGCAAGCGCCGAGAACAGCGGAATGGCCCGGACGTCGTCAATCGTCAGCATGGTTCAGCAGGAAACAGGAAAGGAAACGGATCATGGTTCTTCAACGGTCGCGCCACCAGAAAGGACATTCTAAGCATCCTGCAGAGCGCTATTTTAGTTCAGGGACTTGTCTGTGGGGATCAATGCTTTGCGGTGTTCCGACCCCGATGGGGCAACGGATGGAGAGGTTAGGCATCAATCTGTTACCTATCTCCCCGGCCGCTCATCTGGTCTTGCAGTATTGGGCGCCAGCTTACGAAGGCAGAAACTCGAGCCCGTACTTCGTCGCGATGGCCTTTGCTTCTCCCGAGGCTTGTCGCGTCGGGCTACCGGTGTCAAGCATCGTCACTTCGGCGATCATCGCATCGAAGACGCCCCCGGGAGAACTGATGATGATCTGGCGACCCATCTCAGGCCCCGTGCTCACGAACCCGTGCGGCGTTCCCCTTGGGACGAACACCACGTCGCCTGGGCCGAGCTTTAGCAGCTTGCCATCGAGGCGAAAGTCATAGTGACCCTCGCAAATGATGAACGTCTCATCGTAGGTCGGGTGCCGGTGATAGCCGGCACCAGATTCGGGAGGCTCGATGGCTTCGCAGACGGTATAGGCGTTCCAGTCCTGGCCCGCAGTGGTCTTGAAGGTCATGGTCATTCGGCCGAGCTTGAAGCTCTTGCCTTCTCCTGGCTGGAAGTGCTTAGGCTACATTGGGCTTTCCATCTTCATCCCCTGTTCGTTTAGATGCGGCTGCGGTCTGCGAGTGGCGGCAGTATCGCTAAGTGGGCTGCCGATGCGATCTTTGTCGTCCAACGCCAAAGCTAACCGGGCGCCGGCGCGCGAAGCGCGACGGGTACCCAAGAGCGACGCTCTTGGGCGCTCCGGTTGAGCGCCGGGTTGGGCCTAGGTGTCATCCAGTATCCCTGCCGCTACGAGATCTCGCTTGATCTCCACGATCCTTTCAGAGACGTCCCGTGTGAATCTCTTTTGGATGATTCCGCCGAAATCCGAGAACAGAGAAGTTCCGTCCTTCAAAAGAAGCATGGCGCCGGAGCGGCCGAGCCTGCCGCAGAACCAGCCAAGCTCATATATCACGTTGGGGCGCGCCTGGAGATAGACGTCTCCGCCAGAAGTTACTTCATCATCGGGCGTGAAGACGGCGATTGCATAACTGCAGGTTTGCGAATAGTGCTCAAATTTCTCAATGACAGTCTTACACCCTGCATCCGGCTGCTCAAGGAGCACGATGGGGTTGAGCCGGAACTCAGTTCGTAGAATGTCTTTCAGTTCCCGCCACTTTGCTTCATCACGGCCATGTATGACGAAGACGTTCTCCCGATGTCTGAGGGCGTCTTCGGCTTTCTTACGCACTAGCAGGTCCGGATTGCGCGCGAAACGGGTGAGAGCTGCACGGACTACCGAGAGGATATTCTCTACGCTCTTGTATGAAGGAGAGCCGACGAAATTGGACACTCCCTCGTTGAACTCCCCAGCGATCTGGGCGGAGTAGGTGTTCCGACCGAGGACGTCGTTGAACAGATCTATGAGCTCGCGAACATACTGCCGAAATAGCGGATCGTCTCCGTGGCCGATGTGAATTGCGTCGCGGCTTCGCGTGAAGCGCGAAAGGATCCCAGCCAGATCGCTCTCGTAACGCTTGAGTTCGCCTATTATCTTGTCCGCATCCACGGCACTAACCCCTAGGCCCAACTAGAAGTGGCCCCCCCCAAAAGACGCTTTACAAAGCATCATTTCGGGCACCTTCATTAGAAAATGGACATTCATTCATCATGTTGTCCTAATTTAGACCCTGCTAATGGAAAACACAAACACGTCAGGCGCGTCCGGCTGGATCGCCGAGCGCAGAGGAAAGAGGAAAGATAAAAGAGGAAAGAGGAAAGAGCAGAACCCGATGCATCACGCCGGTGAAGCCGGCCCTATATCGGGGATGGGACCGTAGGCAGTCAGCCGGCGACCAGCCTGTCCGAAAAAGTCTTGAGATCCACGACCTCCCCGTAAGCCGAGGCCAGCGCCGCCATGAAGGCGCCGTGCACCTGCGCTGCCGGAATCACGTTATCGCCGAAATCCAGATCGCACGCCGCGCAGGCATCTTCGATCACCGTGCAGCGATAGCCCATATCGAATGCCGCCCTGACGGTGGCATCTATGCACATGTTGCTCATCGCCCCGCAGAAGAACAATTCCTTGGCGCCGAGAACATGAAGGATCTTGGCGAGCGTGGTATCGCGGAATGCATTCGGATAGTTCTTGGTGATCAGCATGTCCTCGCCCTGGGGTGCTACGCGCGGGTCGATCTCGACGCCGGGGGTGCCTTCGAGGAGGCAGCCGACAGCCGGGTCCATTTCGAAGTGGCGAATGTGGATCACCGGCATGCCACTGCTGCGGAACAATGCGATCAGCACCGCTGCCCGCTCGACCGCGCGTTCGATGCCGGGCAGCTCGAATTTCCCGCCGGGGAAATAATCGCGCTGCAGGTCGATGACGACGAGGGCGGTATCAAACATTGGAAGGAATCTCGGTTGGCTGCGCAATTATAGGTGCGTGTGCCTTACGAGGGAAACTCCGCTCAGGCGCCGCTCCTGACTTCCGTCTGCACTCGAGCGTGGCCGCGCCTTTGGTGCGAAATGCGGCGCGAATGCATTGAGCCGCAAGTCAATAACGGCTCCATGGTGCAACGCATCCAGCCGCTGGTTATGGACTTGGCGCCCGCACGGGTGCATCCTTTTCACCCTGTCCGGTTGCAGGCGGGACTATGACGACGCCATCGCACGTACGCGGCGCTCGATCCATGGTCCGCCTCGCCCCAATTCGGCCGGAGAGAACAGAAGAATCAACCACGGGAGGGGAAAACCATGAGTGCTGCCGGATCTGCTGCAAACCCACGTTGGTGGGTGGCGGGTGATTGGAACGGGTTCTTCGGTCTTTTCACTAACGTCCTGTTGAATGTCATTGTCCTCACCACCTTGTGCCTGTACGTGGTGCAACTTCCGCCTGACACGGTGTACGGGCGCGTGCTGCCGGCGCTGGGCATCGCGCTGCCGATCGGCAACCTGTTTTACGCCTGGCTTGCCTACAAGCTGGCGCAGGAGACCGGCCGCTCCGATGTCACGGCGATGCCCTACGGCCCGAGCGTGCCGCACATGTTCATCGTGGTGCTGGTGGTCATGCTGCCCACGTACCTTGCAACCAAGGACCCGATGATCGCCTATGCCGCGGGGCTCGCGTGGTGCTTCATCATCGGCGTGATCGTTCTGCTCGGTTGCTTCGTCGGGCCGTGGATCCGCAAGATGACCCCGCGCGCCGCGATGCTGGGCACGCTGGCAGGCATCTCCATTGCCTTCATCTCGATGCGCCCGGCGTTCCAGATGTGGGAGGTGCCCTGGATCGGCTTTGTCTGCTTCGCCATCGTGCTCATTGCCTGGACCGCCAACATCCGGCTTCCCGGCGGCATTCCCGGCGGACTGGCTGCGGTGATCGTGGGCGCGGCGATCGGCTGGATTGCTGCGGCCTTGGGCTGGAGCGACTACATGAAAGGCGCCGAAGTCGGCAAGGCCTTCGAGCAATTCGGCCTGCACCTGCCATGGTTCTCCGCCGATGTATTTCGCGGCCTGGCGGGCATCGCCCCGCTGCTGGCCACCGCCATCCCGCTGGGCATCTACAACTTCACGGAAGCCATGAATAACGTGGAGAGCGCCTCGGCCGCGGGCGACAACTACAACCTGCGCAAGATTCTCGCGGCGGACGGCATCGGCGCGATCGTCGGATCGATGCTGGGAAGCCCGTTTCCGCCGGCGGTGTATATCGGGCATCCGGGCTGGAAGTCGGTGGGCGGGCGCATCGGTTATTCGTTCGCCACCGGAATCGCCATTGCGCTGGTCTGTTTCCTCGGACTCACCGCGCTGTTGCTGAACCTGATCCCGCTGGTGGCGATCCTGCCAATCCTGCTGTACATCGGCCTGGTCATCGGCGCGCAGGCATTCCAGGCCAGCCCGGCGAAGCACGCGCCGGCGGTGGTGCTGGCCATCATCCCGAACATCGCCGAGTGGGCCAAGATCAACATCGACGGTGCGCTCGGCGCGGCTGGCACCAGCGCCGACAAAGTCGGCATGGCCGCGCTGGGACAAGTGGGCGTCGTCTATAACGGCCTTGCCACACTCGGCGGCGGATCGGTGCTGGCAGGGATGGTGCTGGGGGCGATGGCAGCCTTCATCATCGACCGCAAGCTGACCGAGGCCGCCATCGTGGCGTTTGTCGGCGCGGCATTCGCCTTCATCGGCCTGATCCACGGCCCGCACCTGGGCTGGATGGTGTCGCCGCTGGTCTCGTTGGGCTATGTGATGTTCGGCGCGGTATGCCTGCTGATGTCGCGACAGGAGGCGCCACCCGCAGCCGCGTAGCGCGTCCCAACGCGGGCGCCGCGCGCCGCGCTCTCAGGCCGGCACGATATGCGTGCCGGTCGCGCCCGAGAGCGCGCGCCCGAGGTTCGGCGGATCGGTGATCAATGCGCGGCTGCCGCCGCCTTCGAGGAAAGCGATGATCGCCTCGATCTTGGGGCCCATGCTGCCTTTCGGAAACTGCCCTTGCGCGAGATAGCGCCGCGCCTCCTCGAGCCCGACGCGCTCCAGCCAGCGCTGATCCGGCTTGCCGAAATTGACGGCCACTTTTTCCACGCCAGTGGAGACCACGAACAGCTCCGCGCGGATGTCGCGCGCCAGCAGGCTGGAGGCGAAATCCTTGTCGATCACCGCTTCCAGGCCCTGCAGTTCGCCGTGTGCATCGCGCAACACCGGGATGCCGCCGCCGCCACAGGCAATGACGATGTAGCCCAGGTCGATCAACGCCTCGATGATATCGAGTTCGATAATCTCCTGCGGCAGCGGCGAGGCCACCACCCTGCGCCAGCCGCGGCCCGCATCCTCCTTCACCGTCCATCCCAGGTCCTGCGCCAGGGCCTTGGCCACGTCTTCGGTCATGTGCGCACCGATGGGTTTGGTCGGGGCCTTGAAAGCCGGATCATTCGGATCCACGCGAACCTGGGTGACGATCGCCACCACCTTGCGCTTGAGCTTGCGGCGCCGGAATTCGTTGTAGAGCGCGCGCTGGAACATGTAGCCGATCGCGCCCTGCGTATCGGCATCGGCGAAATCGATCGGCACCTCCGGCACCACGCCCTTGGCAATTCCCGAGCGGCGCAGGATGAACCCCACCTGCGGTCCGTTACCGTGGGTGAGCACCACCGTCCATCCAGCCTCGACCATGTCCGCAACATAGTGCGACGTCATCGTCGCCGCTTTCACCTGGTCGGGGATCGACTGGTGATGCTCGTCGATGATCAGGGCATTGCCGCCGACTGCCACGACCGCTGTGTGCTTGCGTTTCGTCATCAGGGCGTCCTCCCGTCTGTGCAGCTAGGTCGGCCGGATGCCGGCGGGAACGGACACGCCGATCCGCGATGCCAGCGCTATGACGGCCTGGGTGAAGCACTCCAGCGGGGCGCGCGTGATGCCCGCGCCGATCTGGCCAACGCCGGCTTCCTTGTGCGCGATGCCGGTGTTGATGATCGGCGTAATGTTGGTGTCGAGCACGCGCCGCGCGTCGATACCGGCCGGCGTGCCGCTGAAATTCATGGCCGGCAGCGTGAAGGCGTTGTTGCGCCCGAGCGTGATGTTGCGCATTTCGCGCGTGTTGGCGATGGCGTCCTGCGGCGTGCCGCCAACGAACTGCACGATGGCGGGCGCGGTGGCCATCGCAAAGCCGCCGAGTCCGGCGGTTTCAGTAATCGAACTGTCGCCCATGTCCGGCGCGGCGTGCTCCGGCCCGTAGCTCGGGAAGTAAAGGCCGCCGACAACCGGAGAGGGTGCTTCGAACCACTGCTCCCCGGTGCCGGATAACCGAACCCCAAAACGCACACCGTTACGTGACATGGCGGTGACCAGACTGCTTCCCGGCACGCCATGTGCGGCATCGAGCATCGATTTGCAGGCCGCCATCGACAGATTCAGAAAAAAGTGATCGTTGGCGGCGATGAACGTCACCGCATCGGCGATCGCGGCGGCATCGAAGCCGGAATGCAGAGCGGCAGGCACAATCCGCTTGAGGAACAGCGAAGACGCCGCGGCGTTGCGGTTGTGGACTTCGTCGCCCATCTGCAGCGCCTGTGCGATCAGCGGCTTCAGTTCCATCGGTCCAAGCTTTGCCAGCGCAGCCGACAGCGCGGGCGCGAGCACGTCGGCGAGCCAGTGCAGGCGTTTGATCACTTCCGGCGAATTGGCGCCGAAGCGCAGCACCTTGCCCAGGCCCTCGTTCATGTTGGAATAGGCGCGGTTGCCGCCGGCGGCGTTCTCGATCACCCACACCGGCATCGAGGGACTGATCACGCCGGCCATCGGGCCGACCGCCGCGTGATGATGGGCAGGCGCAAACGTGATCGTGCCGCCTTCGGCCAGCCGGCGCGCAGCATCCGCATCCGCGGCCCAATCCTCGTAGAGGATCGCCCCGATCACCGCGCCTTGCATCGGCCCGCACATTTCCTGCCATGCGATCGGCGGCCCGGCGTGCAGGATCATGCGATCCTGCATTCCCGGCAGTTGGCTGCGGGCGATGCCGATGCCGGCAAGCACGGGCTGAGCAGCGAGGAAAGCCGCGTAGGCAGTTTCGTTGGCGCGCTCCACCTCGGGATGGTTGAGCAGTTGCGCCAGACTCCAGCCCGCCGCGTGGTTACCGCCGGCCGGCGGCGTCCAGTCCACCTGCACCGCCTTGCCACCGGCCTGCCCGATGGAATCGGCGAACGAC